>CAZMHK010000237.1:0-1593 GCA_964566045.1 uncultured Flavobacterium sp. | reverse complement strand
ATTGAATATTGAGAATTTTAGACCTAACAGGTTTTTAAAACCTGTTAGGTCTCAGGCATATGAATTTTTTAAGACTTGCACTGGAGAACGTTTTCTGAAAACATAAATTGCAAATCTAGCCGCGATGGAAGCGAGTATCCCACGCTTTTTTGCGTGGATACTGCGTAGAGCGGGACTGCACGCGAGCAGTAAGACAGATGTGTGCTCCCAAAAAAGAAAAAAAATAGGAATATTTAGGCTTTATTTTTTGTGGACCGTTTCTTAATATCCTATTTTCAAACTTCGTACCTTTGCGCTTTAGAAA
Source organism: uncultured Flavobacterium sp. (assembly GCA_964566045.1). Lineage (GTDB taxonomy): Bacteria > Bacteroidota > Bacteroidia > Flavobacteriales > Flavobacteriaceae > Flavobacterium. The sequence goes on along the minus strand of CAZMHK010000237.1, from coordinate 1,289 downwards.
TTGAACTACAATGATTGAAATAGGAAAATACAATAAGCTTACTATATTACGTGATACCCAAGTGGGTTTGTTTTTGGGAAATCCGGAGCTGGATCCAGAAGGAATTCACGATGTCTTACTACCAAACAAATATGTTCCAAAGGTATTCGAAATAGGTGAGGAGCTCATTGTGTTTGTGTATTTGGATCACGAACAACGACCTGTGGCGACTACGCTTGAACCTTATATTTTACTGAATGAATTTGCGTTGCTTAGGGTAAACTATACCAACCAAGTGGGTGCTTTCATGGATTGGGGAATGGAGAAAGATATCTTGGTTCCGTTCAAAGAACAAGCACGCCCGATGGAAAAAGGCAAGCGCTACTTGGTGTATTTGTATCTTGATGAAAAAACCAATCGTTTGGTTGCATCAAGTAAATTAAACCAGTTCTTAAAAAATGAAAACCTTACGGTCGAAAAAGGAGAAGAAGTTGATTTAATAGTATCGCACATTACGGAGTTAGGGATTAACGTAATCATCAATGAAAAATACAAGGGCTTGATGTACAAAGACGAAGTGTACGATGATGCAATTCGTACAGGTGATCGCATGCGCGGATATATCAAAGCCATTAGACCTGATAATAAGATAGATGTTTCGCTTCAAATTCAAGGTTACCAAAGTATAGAACCCAATGCAGAGAAAATTTTAGATGAGCTAAGAGCGAGTCGTGGTTTCTTGCGACTTACTGATAATTCTCATCCAGAAGATATCAAAACGGTACTGAAAATGAGCAAAAAAACATTTAAAAAGGCTATTGGCGCTTTGTATCGAGAACAACGCATCGAAATTAAAGAAGACGGTATTTACTTGATTAAAGAGTAAAAAAAGAAAGACTAATCGATAATGATTAGTCTTTCTCGTTTTAATGTTAGGCTTGTACTTGCAAGCGTATCATTAAAAAATACAGGCTGCAATTTGTTTATCAATGCGTTTACGTTATTATAGCAACAGTTTTGCTATTTCTGTTATACTTTTAAACGAAGCAAACGATACAACCTTTTCTATATTTTGTAGTAGTCACAAAGAACTACTGATTTTATTCTTGCAATTTTATGGAGTCGAAACATAACCGAGAGTTAGCTCTTTTATCATCTAAAATACAAACTCATTTTAATTGGTTATCCTGTTGATTATTATTGGTTAAAGGTATTAAAAACCAAATAATAATTTGCTTTTTTGGTTTCAAAATTCACTTTTTTTAACATTTGTTTTCTATAAATCAGATAATTATTACCACAAGCTTATC
>CAZMHK010000236.1:0-1636 GCA_964566045.1 uncultured Flavobacterium sp. | reverse complement strand
ATGAAAGGGCTTTCGTAAATTTGAGAAACAACCTTAAAATTTAAAACATCATGACAGTACAAATCAACACAGACAATAATGTAGAAGGACATGCACGCCTAAAATTGTATATTCAGGATGAGGTAGCTACAGCTTTGGCCCGTTTTGAGGATAAAGTAACCCGGTTAGAAGTCCATCTTGGAGACGAAAACAGCGATAAATCAGGAGTAAACGATAAAAGATGCCTAATTGAAGCCCGACCTGTAAACAGTCAACCATTGGCGGTAACACATCATGCAGAAACTACTGAAAAAGCTTTTCACGGGGCTTTAGATAAAATTAAAAAAGTATTAGGAACTACATTTGATAAAATGAAAACACACTAATTTTATTTGTTTAGGATAAAAAAAAGACACTTTGAGAAAAGTGTCTTTTTTTGTCGTATCAACTAATGTATCATTTTTTAGAAAGCTACAACTCTCAAGAATTATTTAAAAAGCAAAGCCGCCAAGGCAGGATCTCTTGAATACACATCTTCATAAAAAGACAAGTTGCCATCAGCATCAACCCAAGAGGTGAAATAACCAATGTAAACTGGGATTTTTTCAGGCAAAGTGTACCAATATTCATCACCAGCGGCCATTTTTCCCTCAATTTTCTCCATATTCCATTTCGGATCGTTTTTCATTAAGGCTTCGGCTAGTTGTTTGGGTTTGGCTACTCTAATACAACCATGACTGAATGCTCTTGATTCGCGAGTGAACAGTCCTTTCGAGGGCGTGTCGTGCAAATAAATAGCATTCGAATTTGGAAATAAAAACTTTACCAATCCCAAAGAGTTTGATGTTCCCGGTTTTTGACGAACGGAGCCATTGTTCCATTCCATGTTGTGTTTTGCTAAATAATTCGGGTCTTTTTCTATGGCGGGCAAAATTTCGTTTTTAAGTATGCTCGTTGGGACATTCCAGTACGGACGAAAAACAATATACCGCATAGGTGCGCTAAAAATAACTGTCTTGTTCAATGCTTTTCCCACCACAACTTTCGACTTTAGTTCCGCTTGCCCGTTTCTAAAAAAGGTGAGTTCATAGGCGGGAATATTCACCACCACCAATTCTTTTGATTTGGTAATGTCGTTTGATACCCATCTGCAACGTTCCATGTTGAGCATAATGGTTTTGATGCGTTCTAGCACAGGAACATTCATACTCTTTATGTGTTCGGGCAGGATGGTTTTATTCCATGCATTTCCGTGTCTTTTTTTGTATTGTAAAACTCCTTTTTCTAGCTCCTCATCATAAATAGCACTTTTAGAATCTTTTTCTAAATCGTTGGTGATAAAAAGTCGGGTTCTAATTTGGGCAATCACTTGCGCGCTATCACCCGGTTGGTATTTCTTTACAAGAGAATCAACCGTAATTGTTGACCAACCGCCTTTCGTTTCGATTGCTCTATAATTGGCCAATGCTTTCTTGAGCAAAAAATATTGTTTGAGCAAGCCTTTTTCTTCCTTGTGAATCAAGGATGGATTGATCAAAAGCGAATCCAAATAGGCATCATACGATTGTTTTTTTCGGGGTAAAAACCATCCTAAATCTCTGGTTTTTTCGGGTGCTATCCCATCATAAACTTTGTCAACATAAAAGAAAAATAGTGC
>CAZMHK010000235.1:0-1676 GCA_964566045.1 uncultured Flavobacterium sp. | reverse complement strand
TGATAAAACAGGAACTGTTCGTCAATTAAGAGCACGTACTGCTTTTATTAAGCCTTCAGTAACAAACAGAATCAAAATTCAAAAAGCGGCTTATATCCAAAATATGAAAGATAGCTTAGAAAGTTAATCGATTCTACAGAAAATAGGAACCGTTAGTCATCAAAATTATTTAACTTTGATGCTAACGGTTTTTTAATGGTTACAAGTATAGAAGCATTTGAGCAATACCTCCGCCTGGAGAAGAAGTATTCCGATCATACCATCACGGCTTATAGTAATGACATAGTTTCTTTTCGAGACTTTGTAGTGTTGCGATATGGGCAAACTTCAATTGATGATGTTTTGTATGTTCAAATAAGAGCTTGGATTGTAGAGCTAGTTGATCAATCGCTGTCAAACACTACAATAAATAGAAAAGTAGCGTCTCTTAAAGCTTTTTACAAATTTTTACTCCGAAGCAAGCAAATTAAAGCCAGTCCTTTGGCGACTCACAAGGCCTTAAAAACTCCCAAAATAATTCAGATTCCGTTTTCAGAACAAGAGATGGTGCAGGTTGCGGAGGTTTTTCCAGAAGGAACTGATTTCGAATCAATACGCAATCAATTGATTGTAGAATTGTTTTATGCAACAGGCATGCGAAGAGCGGAGTTAATAGGGTTGCAATTTAAAAACGTAGATTTGGCCTCTGGTATTATCAAAGTTTTAGGGAAGCGACAAAAAGAGCGTTTGCTGCCGTTATTGCCGTTTTTGATTCAGTCAATAAGGCGATACCTCGCTGTTAGGACTGATTTAGAAATAATTGAAGATTCTGATTATTTTTTTATCACTAAAAAAGGAATAAAATTAAATGAAAGTCTTGTTTATCGGTTAATAAATTCATACTTTAGTAAAGTGTCACACAAGTTGAAGAAAAGTCCTCATATCCTTCGTCATACTTTTGCTACCCATTTACTTAATAATGGTGCAGATTTAAATTCAGTCAAAGAATTATTGGGGCATGCTAGTTTAGCTTCTACGCAGGTGTACACACACAGTAGTTTATCGGTTCTGCAGGAAGTGCATAAAAAAGCACATCCAAGGGGTTGATAACAAAAAATATTTAATAATTTTTAATAACGATGATTATGAAGGTAAGTGTTCACGCAGTTAACTTTACTGTTGACAGAAAGTTGGTTGATTTTGTTCAAGAACGAATGGATAAACTTGAAAAGTACTACGATAAGGTCGTCTCGTCTGATGTGTATTTGAAAGTTGAAAAAACTAGTGAGAAAGAAAATAAAATTGTCGAAGTAAAAATTAATGTACCCGGGGATGAGTTATTGGTTAAAAAACAATGTAAATCATTTGAAGAAGCGACCGAGTTGGCCGCAGAATCTCTAGAGAGAATGCTTTTAAAACGAAAAGAAAAGATTAGTTCGCATATTTAATATAAAATTTTTTCAAAAAATGTTTTGATTGCTGGATAAAATCTATACATTTGCAGTCCGTTAGAAATAGCGGACTTTTTTATCAATTTGCCAGCGTAGCTCAGTTGGCTAGAGCAGCTGATTTGTAATCAGCAGGTCGTGGGTTCGAGTCCCTCCGCCGGCTCCAAGTTAACATATTGAAAGATAAAGAAAGTGAGGGGAGATACTCAAGCGGCCAACGAGGGCAGACTGTAAATCTGCTGTGTGAAC
>CAZMHK010000234.1:0-1757 GCA_964566045.1 uncultured Flavobacterium sp. | reverse complement strand
TGGTAACGTGGCTTTGTTATTGGCTACCGTTTCTTCGAAGGATGTTTTCGTATCTGGTAAAACCGAAGGGTTCCAAGCTGAGACTAACATTCTACGGCTATTTGGATTTGTTTTTAACTCCTGAATTAGATCAGCAATTTGATCAATTTCTTCACTATTCCAATTGCGCCATTGGTGTCCGTACACAGGACCAAGATTTCCGTTGCTATCTGCCCAAGCGTCCCAAATTTTAACACCATGTTCTTGTAGGTATTTAATATTGGTGTCGCCTTTTAAAAACCACAACAATTCATGAATAATTGATTTTAGGTGCAGTTTTTTGGTAGTCACCATTGGGAATCCTTCGTTTAAATCAAAGCGCATTTGGTAGCCAAAAACACTTTTGGTTCCTGTTCCTGTTCGATCTCCTTTTTGACAACCGTTTTCCATTACGTGTCGCACTAGGTCTGTATATTGTTTCATTGGTGAGTGCTGTGGATGTAATTATTTTTTATAAATTTTACCGTCTTTCATAACAAAGACTACTTTTTCTAGAGTTTTGATATTCGTTAGCGGACTTTCATCAACTGCAATGATATCGGCTAGAAACGATTCTTTAATTTGACCAAGTTCGGTATCCATGCCCAACAATAATGCGTTGGTAATTGTAGCAGATTGGATCGAAGCTAGCGCTGGCATTCCAGCATCGACCATGTATCCAAATTCTTTGGCATTGTTGCCATGTGCAAAAACACCTGCATCGGTTCCGAAGGCAATTTTTACGCCTTTTTTATACGCTTTGGCAAATGTAGTTTTTAGTTGCGGTCCTACTTCTTTTGCTTTTGGGACTACTACTTCAGGATAATAACCGCTAATTTCAGCATTTTTCTCTACTTCTTTTCCAGCGCTTAAAGTTGGAACAAGGTAGCTGTCATATTTTTTCATGAGCTCCATCGTCTCTTCACTCATAAAAGTGCCGTGCTCAATGGTTTTAATTCCGCCCAAAATAGCGCGTTGCATTCCTTCGTCACCGTGAGCATGAGCTGCGGTTAACATGCCGTAATCTTTTGCGGTTGCCGTTATAGCTTTTACTTCTTCTAGAGTGAATTGTGGGTTTTTACCATTTTTAGCCACGCTCAATACACCACCCGTTGCAGTAATTTTAATCACATCGGCACCTTCTTTGTAACGTTCTCGCACGGCTTTTACCGCTTCCTCTGGTGAGTTAATTACACCTTCGTGTGGCCCTGGATCACCTACTAGTTTGCGGTTGCTGCCATTTGTAGGATCGGCATGGCCACCAGTGGTTGCAATGGCTTTTCCTGCCGTAAAAATACGAGGACCTTTTACCACTCCTTTGTTAATTGCATTTCGAACCGAAATGTTGACACCCGTTCCACCTAAATCACGGACAGTAGTAAAACCCGCTAATAGCGTAACTTCTGCACAACGAACGGCTTGAAAAGCGACGTCGGCTTCGTTTTCTAGATATTTTGATAGGTAGCTTTTGGTGTTGTTTTCTCCCTCAATATGAACGTGCAGGTCAATTAATCCCGGTAAGATGTATTTGTTTTTTAAGTTAACCTCAATGTCAGTGGCTTTTGCTTTTGTTTGAAAACCATCTTGAATTTTGACTATCTTATTTTTAGATACGATAATAGTTTGGTTGCTCGATTCTTTGCCAGTTTGGGTGTTCAGGATTTTACTACAATGCAGGTAGTAATCTGGTGCAAATGCTGCTGCACGCAAAAGCAGCGTAGCAATATAAAAGTGTAATT
>CAZMHK010000233.1:0-1827 GCA_964566045.1 uncultured Flavobacterium sp. | reverse complement strand
ACTATAAAAATTATAGTATAATAAATTCGTTAAAAAAAATGAAAAAAAACAATCTATTTCTCGTAATGGTGCTTACATTCATACTTATAATAAGTTCTGGAACTGCTATTTACGCCCAACAAAAAACAGAAAGCAATAATCAATTGGAAATTGTTTCAGAAATGACTATTCGCCCTGGAAACGTAGCAGTTAATTACAAAGGTGTTGTTTTTTCAACTATTCATCCCTTTGGTAATCCATCTACGCAACTTGTTATTATTAAAGACTCTAAGACTTTAGAAGTATTTCCAAATGAAAGTTGGCAAAGAGAATCAAATCAAATGGCTACAGCGAATTCTTTTGACACACCACTTGGAGTAACTACGGATGAAAATGGTAATGTATGGGTAATTGATATGGGGTTAAATTTGGGACAAACTAGGTTATTTGGTTTTAATTCAGAAAGCAAAGAAACTATTTTTTCTCTAACGCTTCCTGATGATATTGCTCCAAAAGGTTCTTTTATTCAAGATTTGGCTGTTGATGTAAAGAATGGCTTTGTATATCTTGCAGATATTGCCAATCCTGGAATTGTGATAGTTAATATGAAGACGAAAGTAGTAAAACGATTGAAACAACATTCTTCTTTTTTAAGTGAAAATATTGACATGGTAATTGATTCTCAAATTGTAAATTTTGGGGGCAAGCCATCTCGAGTTGCAATAAATCCAATTACAATTTCTACAGATAAAGAGACTGTTTTTTATGGTGCAATGAATGGAAAAACATGGTATAGCATATCAGCAAAGGCAATAAGAGAAAATAAAAATGATGATGAAATTTTAGCAACAATCAAGAAAGTGGGAGATAAGCCAATTTCAGATGGTGCAACAACTGATAAAAAAGGGAATCATTATTTCTCAAATTTGAATGATAAGGGTATTGATAGATGGAATGAAAAAACAATGAAACTTGAGCCTTTCATAAGGGATAGCAGATTGCTATGGGTAGATAATGTAAGTTTACAAGGTAAATTTCTGTACATTGCCGTTAATCAACTTCATAAAACACCTGCATTTACTGGTACAACTGATTTGGGGAATCCACCTTACTTTATATACAGAATTAAAACGAATTAATTTTAAAATTTTAAAAATGAAAAAATGAAATTTATAAACTTGTCAAAGAGCAGATATACAACCAAAAAATATAATCCATCGAAGAAAATATCTGATAATGAAATAGAAGAATTGAAAGAAATTTTACGTTTAAGTCCTTCTTCTATTAATAGTCAGCCATGGAAATTTATTTTTGTGTCAAATGAAGAAATAAAAAATCAATTAGCAGAAGTCTCTTATTTTAATGAACAGAAAATTAAAGATGCAAGTCATTTAGTGGTGTTTTGTGCTATTGATGACATTCAGAGTTTTGAAAATCAAATAAATAAAAACCTTCCAGAAGGAGCAGTTGGTTACTATAATCAATTTATAAAACCACTTTCTGAACAAGAAATAAAGTCCTGGCTAAAACATCAAGTATATCTTTCATTAGGTTATTTTTTGAGTGCTTGTGCAAGTATGTCTATTGACTCTACTCCAATGGAAGGAATTAAATCCAATGAATACAACGCAATTCTTGACCTTAAAAATTATACAACATTATTTGCGGTTGCAATTGGTTATAGAGAACAAAATGACCCCAATCAACCAAAAATTAAAAATAAATCAAGATTGCAGATGGAAGAAATGGTCAAAGTTTTATAGTTGATATTAATTGGCGGTAACCTTTGTCACGGCGGTTTCAAGTTTCTAGCGCAATTTTTTGAACTGAGGTTATACTTTGTTTTTT
>CAZMHK010000232.1:0-1832 GCA_964566045.1 uncultured Flavobacterium sp. | reverse complement strand
GACCCTACGTATCCGTACCAAGGCATTCGCTCTGATACACCATCATTATTTGTGTTATAACTCCAACCTCCGTAGTTTGTATTTAAGGTGATATTCGTATTTGCATTACTCGTACTAACAAAACTATACGCCGCATTTGCGGTCCAAATTCCACCATACATATTTCTAGAGTATGCATCAATCATATATTGAAAACCGGATGCGCTTTTCTTTATGTAATCAGCCCATTTAATAATGGAATAATTTGCCGTTGACGTACTGGTAATATCTGCATTTTTGGTAAAAGGATTCTGAGCATTAAAATCAATCGCATTGGCTAAATTCCAGCCCCCGTAGGAGGAGTTTTTCAAAATCAAGGTCCAGCCTCCGCCGGCTGTCGTCATGTCAGCATATATCTTTATAGGTACTCCCCCATTGATATTAGCATTTTTAATCCAATAAAAACCATCAACGGAATTAGGGTAGTCTTGTTTGATCTGGTAGGCGCTAGTAGAAGCTGTTGCGGGGCTTAAGCCGTCTTTTTCAGCATAGAAACGGGTACTTGTTGCATTAAAATTGTTCGTGATTTCTTGTGCGGTTAATTCTCGGTTATATAGTTTAAAACTGGCTACATTCATGTTCATTAGCCAATTTTGATCATATACCCAGCTAGATATTCGTCCCACTCCTGAATTAAAATTAGCATTCACTGCACTAAATGTTCCTTGTGTCTGGGATAAAGTTTGGCTTTCCCCATTCACATACACTTTATTGTTTGTTTTGGCTCCAGCGTACATGACAAAAACAAGATGTCGCCAGAATCCCTCAATTCCCAAATAATCGACCTGACTACTTGGAAAAGCATAATGATCACCACCTGCTGTATTAAAGCCAATATTCCCATTTGCGGTCCAAGCGTCATAGAAATTAAAACCAAAATACATGGAACCACCTGGCGCTCTTAGTGAATTCGTTTTAACCCACATCTCCACGGTGACTACATTTGTCGTACCAATGTTTGCGTTGAAGTTTGCATAACTTGACGTCCCATTAAATACAATAGACCCGCCATTTGCAGAAGAATAGGTAGTAGAAACCAGTGTAACATTCGAACCATTCCCGGACAAGTCATTCCACGTGGTTCCCGTTCCATTGTAGCTTGCCGGATTTCCAGCGTCTAGGTGCAACACTAAACCAGAATTCGATAAACAGGTGATGGAAACACTTCCATCGCCGGTTGTATTAGGGGTTCCAAAGGAATTATGCCCCGAAATTGTTTTAGTGGATCCTCCAGCGCCTCCGCCAGTTGCCGCCCCACCACCAGAACCTCCTCCACCACCAAAAAATCCTCCTCCTGCTCCTCCCGCTCCATTCCAAGATCCTACACCAGCATCAGAACCTCCCGCACCACCAGAAATATCATTACCGTTAGAACCTCTAATCCCTGTCCCTGAATCAAAAGGCTCGCCCGCTAAACCTGCAGCAGACGTAGTTGCTGCATACCCTTTTTGGTATTTTCCGCTTGTAACGTATGTCGCATTTACAGGTTGATTCCCATCGCTTGATGTCCCAGTGGCATTATTGCCTGCGTTACCACCTGTATAATCTGAACCTGTTGTAATTCCTGCACCACCTCCGCCTCCACCTGCGACGACTAATGCATTTGCATTCGCAGGCGTAATGGATGTAAATACACCTGATAAGCCTCCTCCAGCACCGCCATAATTTGTACCCGATCCACCATTTCCCCCAAAGCCATATTTTGCCGTAGCGGATTGCCCAGGAAAACCGCCTACAACAATATATAGAACCTGACCAGGAGTAACATTTAAAGTGGTGGTGACATTAGCACC
>CAZMHK010000231.1:0-1847 GCA_964566045.1 uncultured Flavobacterium sp. | reverse complement strand
GTTTTGTTTATGTAAAAATAAAAAACATTAAACAAATAAAATAATTTTTGTTTAAAAATTTTTACGTATTTTTAAACAAAAATTATTTTCTATGCGCAAATATTCGAATATCGCAATGGTAGCAAGCTTTTTTGGGTTATGGCTAGATTCTTATTTATCAGATTCAAAACAATTTTATTTAGGTTTTTTCTTAATTTTTACTTTTGGAATCTTGCATGGAGCGAATGATTTGACGTTGATTAAAACTATAAAAAGTGATAAACAAGTCAATTCTTGGCAACAAGTACTATTAACTTACGTAGTGGTGGTCTTGTTTGGTATTGCACTATTTTATCTAATTCCTCAAGTAGCACTCCTATTATTCATTTTAGTCAGTGCTTACCATTTTGGGGAACAAGAATGGCAGCAAACCACTTTACCGGGCGGCAAATTGTTTGTAGCTACTTTCCAAAGTATTTATGGACTTTTGATACTGTCCTTATTATTTGTTTTTCATCAAAAACAAGTACAAGAAATTGTTCTCAACATTTGCCAACTTCAAGTTCCAAACGAATACTTTAATTTACTACTTGTGATTGTAACAGGTCTGTTTTTAAGCTTCTGTATTGTTATTTATTGGCGAGATAAGCTTCAAATTCAGAACATATTAAAAGAATGTTTCTACATTGTATTGTATGCCATCATTTTCAAATCTTCTAGTTTAATATGGGGCTTTGCCATTTATTTTGTTATCTGGCACAGTATTCCATCTATAAAGGATCAAATTCAATTTTTAAATGGATCTTATACAACTTCTCATTTTATCAATTATTGCAAGAATGCGTTCTTATATTGGTTGGTTTCAATACTCGGAATTGCCGTGATTTATTACTTTTTTTCAACTGATGAACAATTGTTCAACGCCTTATTTTTCTCGTTTTTGGCTGCCATTACTTTCCCACATGCCGCTGTGATTAGTAAGATGTTTCAAAAAACTTAACCATTTAAAATTGAAGCATAAAAAAAACCGTTTACCTATGGCAAACGGTTTTTAAATCAACAGTAAGGACGGACAAAAGTCCGTCACTACTAGGAATTATTATTTTACTTCTTCGAATTCAACGTCTTCAACGTTATCTCCTTGAGTAGCTTCACCTTGTGGTTGAGCAGCACCTTGACCTTGTTCTCCTTGAGCATACATAGCCTCAGTAGCTGTTTTCCAAGCTGCATTTACATTGTCTAAACCTTTTTGGATTGCATCAAGATCTTGAGATTGGTGAGCCATTCTCAATTCAGTTAATGCATATTCAATTGCAGTTTTGTTTTCGTCAGAGATTTTATCTCCTAACTCTTTCAATTGAGATTCAGTTTGGAAGATTGTAGAATCTGCTTCGTTCAATTTTTCTGCTCTTGCTCTAGCAATTTTATCAGACTCAGCGTTAGCTTCTGCATCTTGTTTCATTTTCTCGATTTCTTCAGAAGTTAATCCAGAAGAAGCCTCGATACGAATATCGTGAGATTTACCAGTTCCTTTATCAGTAGCAGTTACTTTGATGATACCATTAGCATCGATATCAAAAGAAACTTCAATTTGTGGAACTCCTCTTGGTGCTGGTGGGATACCATCTAAATGGAAACGACCAATAGTTTTGTTATCAGCAGCCATTGCTCTTGCACCTTGTAAAACGTGTAATTCAACAGATGGCTGAGAATCAGCAGCAGTTGAGAAAACTTGTGATTTTTTAGTTGGGATAGTTGTGTTTGCTTCGATCAAAACAGTCATAACACCACCCATAGTTTCAATACCTAAAGATAAAGGTGTAACGTCAAGTAACAATACATCTTGTACATCTCCAGAACGAACTCCA
>CAZMHK010000230.1:0-1862 GCA_964566045.1 uncultured Flavobacterium sp. | reverse complement strand
TTTTAAACCTGCTCCAGTGAATAATGGTTTTACTTTTGTTCGAATAGATCTTGAAGGACAACCCGTTATTGAAGCAGATGCTAATTTTGTAGTAAATACACAAAGAGGTACCAATCTTGAAAAACGCGGTGTACAAATTCAAACTCCTGAACATGTTTTAGCAGCTTTAATTGGTTGCGATTTGGATAACGTTATTATTGAATTGAATGCTTCTGAACTTCCAATCATGGATGGTTCATCAAAATATTTTGTTGAAGCTTTAGAACAAGCAGGTTTTGAAGAGCAAAATGCTAATCGTAATGTTTATGTGGTAAAAGAAGTTATTTCATTTACAGATGAAGCGACGGGCAGTGAAATATTAGTAATGCCTAGCGACCAATATTGTGTTACTGCAATGGTTGATTTTGGTACCAAAATTCTTGGAACTCAAAACGCTAATATGAAAAACATTTCAGAATTTAAATCTGAAATTGCTAATTCAAGAACATTTAGTTTTTTGCATGAACTAGAATCTCTTTTAGAACATGGATTAATAAAAGGAGGCGATTTAAACAACGCTATTGTGTACGTAGATAAAGAAATATCTGCAGCCACAATGGAAAATTTGAAGCGTGCTTTTGGTAAAGATGAAATTTCAGTAAAACCAAATGGTATTTTAGATAATTTGACTTTGCACTATCCAAACGAAGCAGCGCGTCATAAATTGTTAGATGTGGTTGGTGATTTAGCTTTGATAGGAACTAGGATTCAAGGAAAAGTAATTGCAAACAAGCCAGGACATTTTGTGAATACGCAGTTTGCCAAGAAAATGGCTAAGATTATCAAAATTGAACAACGCAACTATGTGCCAGTTTATGATTTGAATCAAGAGCCTTTGATGGATATTCATAAAATAATGGCTGTTTTGCCACACCGTCCACCGTTTTTATTGATTGATCGCATTATTGAAATGTCTGAAAGTCATGTGGTTGGAATGAAAAATGTTACTATGAATGAAAACTTCTTCGTAGGACATTTTCCAGAAGCACCAGTAATGCCAGGAGTTCTTATTGTAGAAGCTATGGCACAAACAGGCGGAATTTTAGTTTTGAGCACTGTTCCAGATCCAGAAAATTACTTGACATATTTCATGAAAATTGATAATGTGAAGTTCAAACATAAAGTTTTACCCGGCGATACATTAATCTTTAAGTGTGATTTGATTACACCAATCAGAAGAGGTATTTGCCACATGCAAGCCAATGCTTACGCTAACGGAAAATTAGTTGCTGAAGCAGAATTAATGGCGCAAATTGCAAAAAAACAATAATTTTTTTGTTGATTTGGTTAATCGTTTTTCGGTTAATCGATTAAACAGGTAAACGATTAAATAAAGATTATGAATCAACCACTAGCTTACGTTCACCCTGGTGCTAAAATTGCCAAGAATGTTGTTATAGAGCCTTTTACCACCATACACAACAATGTAGTTATTGGTGATGGAACATGGATTGGATCGAATGTGACCATCATGGAAGGAGCCCGCATCGGAAAAAATTGTAATATTTTTCCAGGTGCAGTTATATCGGCAGTGCCGCAAGATTTAAAATTTGGAGGCGAGGATTCGCTTGTAATTATTGGCGATAATTGTACTATCAGAGAATGCGTTACAATAAATAGAGGTACAGTTGCTTCTGGTCAAACTGTTATTGGAGACAATTGCTTGATTATGGCAACAGCGCATATTGCGCATGATTGTCACGTTGGTAACAACGCGATTATTGTAAACGGTGTTTTATTAGGTGGTCACGTGACCATTGGTAATTACCCCCATAGCATCGCACCAATTTCAGCGCAACCAAGTGGAAGTCCCATATGTCCAG
>CAZMHK010000229.1:0-1940 GCA_964566045.1 uncultured Flavobacterium sp. | reverse complement strand
CTGGTTTGTTCAAATCGCTCGTATTATCTGCATTGCCCAATCCAACCATTGCGGCTGTTATTCCCGTTACCGTTCCTGTAAAAGTTGGCGAGTTTAGTGGCGCTTTTAAATCTAATGCTGTTTGTGTAGCGTTCGAAACTGGTTTGTTCAAATCGCTTGTATTGTCTGCATTGCCCAATCCAACCATACCTGCAGTTACGCCTGTTACCGTTCCTGTGAAAGTTGGCGAATTTAGTGGCGCTTTCAAATCTAAAGCTGTTTGTGTAGCGTTAGAAACTGGCTTGTTCAAATCGCTTGTATTGTCCAATTTATCTAACCCCAAATTAGTTTTTGCCCCAACAATAGTTGTCGCATTTGTACCCCCATTCTCAAATGCAACTACACCAGTTACATTTACACTATTTGTAGCAGCAAAAGCAAATGGAACAGTATTGAGAGCTTGGTTACTTATTTCCGTAAATGACGAACAGGTACCTCCTATGTCTATTCCAACAACTAATTTTTTAGGAGCAGACAACCAGACTATGTTTTCAAAAGAAACCGCATAGCCGCCACTTGGAGCACCAGTTCCAATTACAAGATTTACCATACCATATTGATCGGTCGTGGTTTGTATAACTTCTTGGTATTCTACTTGTGAAAACTCATCAATAAATTGGAATTGCAAACAAACATTTTTGTTAGGTAATGGTAAATTAACATTATTTGTTGGCGTTGCATTGCCACTTGGCTTCAAAATCACAGCTTGGTAAGAGATTCCATTGCCTTGTGCAAAACTACTTGTACAAACAAAAAAGATGAAAAGTAAAATAATTTTTTTCATAATTTGATTCATTAATTGTGAGAAACTTTAAAAAATTAAGTGAAGTGCTTTTCAAAAAAATCAGATTACCTCTCTTCTTTTGTAAAACGAACTATAGTTGTTCCTGTTAAATGGAAAATAATCCATCACGTTTATAACAAATTGGAATACATGATACTTCAGGAACAACAGACGATAAACAAATAATAATTAAATAGTAGATCATATGAACTTCTTTCCTAATTAAAGTAAAAAATGAAGCAAGATTATTCAAAGGTTGAACTTTGGTTACTTTGCTTTCAGAAGCAAAGAAGAATGGTACGAAATCCCAAAAAGATGTGTAATTTTTTATCATAGTTTAATGGTTTTAGTGAAGACTGAAAAAGTTCGTGAGTTTAAACCAATCAAATACTCTCCTCTTGATAATGCTGGCAGCAAAACAGTTAATAAAAAATTGTCAGCTTTTTTGGTTTGAGTAAAAATTAGTCTTCCATGAATATCAAAAACATTAATTTCAATATCATCGGCAATTGGCTTAGAAAATTCAAAATTTAAGGTTTGAATAAAAGGATTGGGATAAGTTTTAAATTGAATTTTTTCTGCAGCATTTGTCGCAATGTACATTCCCCAAAAACTTTGCTGAAATCCTTGTTGTAAAACATAGTTGAAACTGGATGTACCAATAATGCTACTTTGCCCAATAGTTTGAGATATTTCTATCCCATCAGGTAATTTTTTTGTAGCTCCTTGTGCAGAAATCATTTGACGGTGTAAAACCTGACCTTGCAACGTTAGTGTAAATAATATAAGTAAGTACCTCATAAATATTTTATTTTACACAATATTACATAAAAAAAATGTGTTTCAACGATAATATTTGCATTTAATCGAAAATATTTGCTTTTAACAAATTTATAAAAATAAATATCACCTCTTTACATCAAACAAAAACTAATTCATCTGGCTTGTAGACACAAAAACACCAATAAAAATAACAAATCATACAATTTCAAATTCTTACACCACTAAACAAATCAAGACTACTTATGATTAGATTAATTATCTCCATAAAAAAAGGGTTCAACTATTTTAGTCAAACCCTTTCCTTGTGTTTTTAATCTTATTTTATTTTTTATAA
>CAZMHK010000228.1:0-1969 GCA_964566045.1 uncultured Flavobacterium sp. | reverse complement strand
GAGATGGTAGAAACCCTCAAACTGGAAAAACTATTCAGATTGCTGCTAAAAAAGTAGTAAAATTCAAAGCTGGAGCTGAATTAGAAGGAGCTGTAAACTAATCGTAGTTAATCAGATATAACTAAAACCTTCCAAATGGAAGGTTTTTTTATATTTTTTTTAGAAAAAAATTGGCATATTTATAATAAAAACCCTAATTTTAATCAAAAATCAAATCGTATGACTGCAGATAAATTAAAAAAAGGCTCACTGCTCATTGCAGAACCTTCGATAATTGGAGATGTATCGTTCAATAGATCGGTGATTTTATTAGCCGATTACAACGAAGAGGGCTCCATTGGTTTTATTATCAACAAACCCCTTAAGTACACCATTCACGATTTGATTCCTGAAATCCATGCCCGTTTTAAAATTTATAACGGAGGGCCCGTAGAACAAGATAATTTATATTTCATTCATAATATTCCAGAACTAATACCCAATAGTATTGAGATTTCTAACGGGATCTATTGGGGTGGCGACTTTGAGTTTACCAAAGAACTTATCAACCAAGGCGCTATTAGTAATGAAAACATACGCTTTTTTCTAGGCTATACAGGTTGGCATGAAAAACAACTGGAGAGCGAAATGGAAAATAACTCTTGGATTATTACCACTAATACGTACGAAAACAAGATTATAGGAAAATCAGCCACCCACTTTTGGAAAGAACAACTCATTGAGTTAGGTGGCGATTATATTATTTGGTCTAACGCTCCAGAAAACCCATATCTTAATTAAACATTAGCAATCAATTCGTTTAATTTACCGCTCAGTTGCTCTGATAATTTTGTTGCAAACTTCTTTTTGCGGTATTGTGTGATGGGACGAATTCCTTGAATAATATTTGTCAAAAATAACTCATCTGCTTTTTGTAAGTCAAACGGTGAAATAACCTCTTCAACAACTTCAAGTCCATCAATCTTTTTGGCAAGTTGTAAAATTTGCTTGCGCATGATTCCGTTTAAACAACCTTCAGTTAATGGCGGCGTAATTAATTTGTTGCCCACAAGCATAAATAAATTCCCTTGCAAAGCCTCGACCACATTTTTAGTATCATTAAGCAACAAGCAATTATCCAAACCATTTTCTGAAGCAAAAATGCTTCCTGTAATATTTACTAACTTGTTTGTCGTTTTAATAGATGAAAGCAACTGTTTTGTGATGTAAAAATCTTTAAACAAGTCGACCTCATAAGCAGAATTTTGAAAAACGTAGGCCGAATTTTCAAGTGGCGAAGCATGAATTAAATAGGATACTGTATTTGTTGTAGGTAAATAAAATCCTCCGTCTTTGCGATACACAGTAATACGTGCTCTAGCAGAAATAAGAATGTCTTGCGCTTTGACTACTGACAAAACCTGCTCTTCAAGAAATTCCATTGTAAAATTCATAGGGATTTCCATACGAATTACACGCATAGAAGCCATAAGTCTGAAATAATGATCTTCGAGAAAAAGAATTTTTCCATTACTTATTTTAAGCGTTTCAAAAACAGCGTCTCCGTATAAAAAGCCTCTGTTTTGAGTAAGTTCTGTATGTTCTTGTGGTAATAGTGTTCCGTTAAAATTAATCATAAAAAAAGCCCTAATTTAGATTTAGGGCAAAGATAAGTTTTAAAATATGATTTTTTATACAGAACCAATAAGATGTTTTAAATCAGAAATTTGATTTTCCCACAATAATTTTGCTTCATCAATTTCTCCTTTTTCGGCAAAATCAACTACCATCAACGATACGTCTTTTGTTAATTCATCTACTAAAATATGTAGTTCAAAGAAATACTCTGAATCCTTATTGCTATCATCAACCCACTTGAATTTGACCTTTTCGCCTGTTTTTTTGGATGCTAAACGCGCTTTTTCTTGTGAGTCATTCCAAATAAAAGTAAAAAACTCTCCTCGTGAATTAACATTATCTGCAAACCATT
>CAZMHK010000227.1:0-2008 GCA_964566045.1 uncultured Flavobacterium sp. | reverse complement strand
TAAAACATTGGACGAATCAAATGATTGAAACCACTATCAATTCCTGCGAATACGGTTGAAGTAGTTTGTTTCACGACATTTACTTTTGCTAAGAAATATCCAGCTTCACTTACGAGGAATTTTCCTGGTTCGAAAATTAATGTTAATTCTTTGCCGTACTCATCGCAGAAGGCATTGAATCTTTTTGATAATTTTTTGCCTAATTCTTCAATATCTGTTTCGATATCGTCTTTTTTGTAAGGCACTTTAAATCCGCTTCCAAAATCTAAGAATTCTAAGTTTTTGAAATTTCTAGCTGCATCAAATAATATTTCAGCTGCATACAAAAACACTTCAATATCTAAAATATCGGAACCAGTGTGCATGTGTATACCCACAATGTTCATTTTTGTATTTTCGACAATTCGAACCAAATGTGGTAATTGGTGAACTGAAATTCCAAATTTACTATCAATATGACCTACAGATATATTGGCGTTTCCACCTGCCATCACGTGAGGATTGATTCGAATGCAAACTGGCACGTTTGGATATTTTGTTCCAAATTGTTCCAATATTGATAAATTATCAATATTTACTTGTACTCCCATTGCAGCAACTTCTTCGATTTCTTCAAGTGATACACCGTTTGGAGTGTAAAATATTTTTTCCGGTTCGTAGCCCGCGTGTAAACCTAATTGTACTTCTTGGATAGAAACAGTATCTAAACCTGAACCCATTTCTCGTAACAATTGAAGTATTGCCACGTTTGATAAGGCTTTCATTGCATAATTGATGCGCAACTGTTTTACCTTAGAAAAAGCTTTGGATAATCTGTTGTATTGAGATTGTATTTTTTCGGCATCATATACGTATAATGGACTACCAAATTGTTCTGCTAATTGTACTAAGTCTTTTGATTGCATAATTATTAATTTTAAGCAAATTTATTACTCTTTATTTAGTCCTACAAGGGAAGATATGAATTCTAACAAATTGTAACAAAAAGTTATATTTTAAACAAATTAGCATTTTAAATACGAATTTTCAATTTGGGTGAGGGATGGTAGCGGAAAGCCCACAGACGCTGTAGTTTTTACGAAAGCGGCGAGGACTTGAAGCGAACAGCCCGACGCTACCGAAACGATAGTGGAGGTAGGGGCACCTCCTAAAAAATCAAATGACTGCCATTAATTAAATTGGCAGTCATTTTTTGATTGTTTAAAACTATTTATAGGCTAGGCAAATCGCCATTTCCTTTGGTTGGTAAATTGGTATAACCCATCAAGTATTTATCTACTTCTCTGGCGGCTTCGCGACCTTCAGATATTGCCCAAACAATTAAGGATTGTCCTCTACGCATGTCGCCTGCAGTAAATATATGCGGAATATTGGTTTGGTAATTGGTAGCCTGGTAGTTGTTACGGGTGTCAATTTTGATGCCCAACTGCTCGCTCAATGTTTTCTCGGGTCCAGTAAAGCCGAGCGCTAACAAAGCTAAGTCACAAGGCCAGATTTTTTCTGAACCTTCTTTTTCAATTAATTCAGGTCGCTGACCAGGAGTCATTTTCCATGACACTTCAACGGTTTTAAGTGCCGTCAGTTCTCCTTTTTCATTAGCAATAAATTCTTTGGTGTTTATGAGCCAGTTTCTATCGCAACCTTCTTCATGAGAACTAGACGTTTTTAATTGCAAAGGCCAGAAAGGCCATGGAGTGGATTCGCTTCGGCTTACCGGAGGTTTTGGTAAAATTTCAAAATTTGTGACTGATTTGGCTCCATGACGGTTTGACGTTCCAACACAGTCTGAGCCGGTATCTCCACCGCCAATAACGATAACATTTTTATCAGTTGCTTTGATTTGATTAGGAATCGATTCGCCGTATAATGCTTTGGTTTGCTGGGTTAAAAAGTCCATTGCCTGCACCACACCTTTGCTTTCAATTCCTTTGGTAGGTAAACTGCGACGCTCTGTAGCACCACCACATAGTACAACTGAATCGAAATTATTGAGTTCTGAAATTTCATA
>CAZMHK010000226.1:0-2025 GCA_964566045.1 uncultured Flavobacterium sp. | reverse complement strand
ATCCAGGAGCGCGCCAAGCGGGCCCATGACTGCGTATACAGTAGGGACCCCCCCCCGTCCAACCAGCGCCTGCCCACGCTTACCGCCTCGCCACCCGCCGGCTCCCCAAGCCCTCTCCGACGCCGGCCCGCCGCCCGCCGAGTTCTCGGCGAGCCCCTGCTATAGCGATGACACGGGCGACGA
This sequence comes from uncultured Flavobacterium sp., assembly GCA_964566045.1. Lineage (GTDB taxonomy): Bacteria > Bacteroidota > Bacteroidia > Flavobacteriales > Flavobacteriaceae > Flavobacterium. The sequence continues at coordinate 1,842 of CAZMHK010000226.1, read as the reverse complement.
GCGCGAATGCACCGAGGCCGAACTGGCGCAACAGCGCAAGGATTTCGACGCGGCGCAGGCCGAAAGCAAGGCGGAGACCGGAATGGTCGGCAATGCCATGGGCGGCGAGATGGGCGGCCTGGGCAGTGACGAGAGCATTGCCGATCTGGTCGAGCAGTTGAAGAAGCAGCGCGGCTGGAACAAGGTCAGCTATCGCGGCAACCGCATCATCGATGTCGAATATTCGATCACCGGCAACAGCGCGCATGGTTTCGCCTTCCCGCTGGTCGATGGCGGCAACGCGATCATGCCTTTCGTCACCATCATCGGCCGCAAGGACGGCAGCGTGAAGGTCTCTGCCCCTGCCTATTCGGGCGAAGCGGGCGGCGGCGAGATGGCGGCGCTGGGCGCGATGGCGGGTGCAGCCGATGCCAAGGGCAAGCCTGGACAGCCCAAGCCCGAAGGCAGGTTCACTATCACCACCGACGGCCGCATCCTCACCAACAATACCGAGGACGGCCCGACCATGGCGGGCGCGAACGCGACGCTGAAATGGGTCGTCAACAGCCGCCTGTCCAAGGGGCCGGAAGCGCTGATCGGGCTTGCCGGTCAGTAAGCGGTCGCGTAGCGGTTCGCGGATGATCGGACCGCGACACGTGATGGGAATGCTGGCGGCGCTGACAGCCTGTACTCTGCCGGGATGCATCGAGCCTCCCGACGAGAAACTGCTTCGCCCGCCAGCAGAACTGAACCGCGTCATGGAGGCCTTGGGGGGACGCTCGGCAGGCGCCATTGCCGGAGAGGCGCGGCGCGGGTCCGAGCAGCTTGCACGGCGATCGGCGAGACTGACCGCCCCCGTGCTCGCGCGCGCGATCCGGCATGGCGAAAGCCAGGCTGTCCGTGCGGGCGCCAAGCCCATTCCCGCCGATATGCAAAAGCTGCTCATGCCGCATTTCAAGCCCGAGACGCTGTCTGCGACGCGCTGGACGATTGGCACGGGTCGCGTCGATCTGGGCGCGATTATCGCCGAACAGTTCATGGACGAAGGCGCGATCGCGCTGAACCGTCAGGTCGTTTTCTCCAGCACGCGGTTGACCGAGAATGTCTGGATGTGGGCGCACGAACTCGCGCATGTGAAGAACCGCGACACGCTGATCATGACCATGGTCGCGACGATCGCGGGTGCCGTCTCTATGCGGGCTAATTTTGGCCTGTTCTTCCGCGACGACAATCGCAACCCCTGGGCGGCGATGCTGGCGGTGTTCGTCGCGCCCTTTGCCGCGATGATCGTGCAGATGGCGATTAGCCGAACGCGCGAATTCGGCGCGGACCGCGGCGGTGCGGAGATCAGCGGCAAGCCGCTCGCGCTGGCATCGGCGCTGGCGCGCATCTCGAACCAGGCGCAGCGGATTCCCAATCCGGTGGTCGAGCGCAACCCGGCCGCTGCGCAGCTGTACATCGTGCCCTCGGGCGTGCGCGCATTGTTCTCGACGCATCCCGATACCGGCGACCGCATCGCCGCGCTGGAGGCGATCGCCCGCGAACAAGGCAGCGCCCCGCCCCCACCCCGCCGCGGCAGCGCGCTCGATCCGCTCGGACGGGGGTGAGCTTTACTCTCTCCTCCCGCGCGCGGGAGGAGAGATCAATAGTTCGTTCAAAATCGTCCTCGAGCTTGTCTCGGGGATGGGGACCGCCGACCGCAGGTCGGGGGTGGAGGGGAAGCGGGATAGCTCTATCGCTCAGGCAGTGTAAGAACCCGCTGCCCCTCCACCACCCGCTGCGCGGGCGGTCCCCCTCTCCCAGCAAGCTGTGGGAGGATTTGATTTGTTCAGCGTGTCAGCCTAACGCCCGCGCATGAACAAC
>CAZMHK010000225.1:0-2049 GCA_964566045.1 uncultured Flavobacterium sp. | reverse complement strand
ACACAAACCTGCAAACCTAGCCAATTGGGACACAAATGCTTGTCCTTGTTTTTTTGTCATTTCTTTATTTTTTGAAAATATAAATCTACTTATAAAATTAAGCTTCTTCTGTTGCTTGTTCACCGTCGGCTTTGCCAACTGCTGCAAATTTCGTTCGCTTACTACCTTCGTACATTTCGTATTTAGCCAATCGAGCTTCTAGTCCGGCATTGAATAATTTAATCTTACGAGAAGGTTTCAATCCCACAAACTTCAAGGCTTCTAGATTTGCTGTAATCATCCAAGCATTCGTGCCTGGATAATTTTTCTTTAACGTATCACCAATATTTTTGTAAAATGCTTCCATGTGAATATCCAAACGCTCATCATACGGCGGATTGAATACGATATGCAATTTTCCTTCAGAAGTTTTTTCCGAATCAAAAAAGTTAGCCTCGCTTATCGATACATAATCCTCAAGATTAGCATTCTTGATGTTTTCTTTTGCTTTTAAAACAGCACTTGGCGCTTTGTCATAGCCTTTTATGGTGTAATGAAACTCACGCACACGCTTAAGCAAACTATCTGTAATAGCATCGAATAAGTCATTATCCCAGTCGTTCCATTTTTCAAACGCAAATTGTTTTCTGTTGATATTCGCCGGAATATTGCAAGCAATCATGGCTGCTTCGGCCAAGAAAGTCCCTGATCCACACATTGGATCTAAAAAATCCGATTGCCCATCCCAACCAGAAAGTAATAAAATACCCGCTGCCAGCACTTCATTAATAGGTGCAATATTGGTTGCTGTTCTATAACCACGTTGGTTCAACGCATTTCCCGAAGTGTCTAATGCTACCGAAACTTGATCCTTGTCAATATGAATGTTAATGCGCAAATCAGGATGCACTTTGTCAATGCTTGGGCGTTGTCCCGTACGTTCTCTAAACTGATCTACAATAGCATCTTTACATTTTTGAGAAACAAACTCAGAGTGATTAAAATAGGTAGAATGCACCGTTGTGTCAATCACAAAAGTTTGATTGGCTTGCAATAATTTTGACCAATTCATGCTCGCAATACCACGATACAAACCTTGTTCGTTATTGGCTTTAAAGAAATATATAGGTTTTAAAATTTTCAAAGCCGTACGCAAAGACAAATTCGCTTTGTACATAAAACCTTTATCTCCTTTAAAACTAACCATTCTTACACCTTGCTCCACGTTTTGTGCGCCAAGCATTTGCAATTCTTTTGCTAATATTTCTTCAAAACCAAAAAAGGTTTTGGCAATCATTTTAAAATTATTTTCCATTGTAAAATCAAGTATTCGTTGCAAAAATACACTAAATTTGCATCAATCGAATTAATTGAAAAAGAATAAATGTCTGCAGATAAAAATACGTCTCAAGAAAACCAAGAACTTACTAAAGCCAATTGGTACACTTCCTGGTTTGACACTCCTTATTACCACATCTTATACAAAGACCGTAATTACCGCGAAGCACAGCTTTTCATGGATAATTTAACGCACTACCTTAACTTACCTGAAAAAGCCAAAGTACTGGATTTAGCCTGTGGGAAAGGCCGTCATTCTATTTACTTGAATCAATTAGGATTTGATGTTTTGGGTGCAGATTTATCTACCAACAGTATCGAAACAGCCAAGAAAAACGAGAATAACAATTTACACTTCAAAGTACACGACATGCGTGTTCCTTTCGAAGAAAAATTCGACGCTATCTTTAATCTTTTTACCAGTTTTGGGTATTTTGAAAATGACGAAGACAATTTAACCACCCTAAAAGCTATCAAAGAAAGTTTATCTGAGTACGGCTTTGCAGTGATTGATTTCATGAACGTTAATCAGGTACTGAACACATTGGTACCCGAAGAAACAAAAACCGTTGACGGAATCGATTTTCACATCACCCGTTACCTGAAAGATGGACACATTTACAAAGAAATTCAATTTCAAGACCAAGGGCAAGACTACCATTTTACTGAAAAAGTAAAAGCACTTACCCTAACCGACTTTGAAAACCTTATGGAAGAGGCCGGAATTTATCT
>CAZMHK010000224.1:0-2166 GCA_964566045.1 uncultured Flavobacterium sp. | reverse complement strand
ATAAACTTGACATTACTTTTAGTGGAAATACAGCATTATCAAATGTGAGCTTACGTTGTAAACCAGCAATCCATAAACCCTCGATAGCATAACCTGCTTGCGGTACTTTTTGCATTTCCATTTTATCTTGGGCACCTACAAAAAGAAAAGAAGCGTCAGGAAAACGCGACTTTAATTCATTTGCAATAGCGATAGCTGGATAAATATGTCCACCTGTCCCGCCTCCACTCAATATGAATTTATAGTTTTTCATTTTTGTATGCTTAATATCTGTTGTATTTTATTTATTGTAAACTGCCTTCAAAGGATTTGCACCTTTTTCTTCAATTGAGTAAGAAGGCTCTGCATTGTTTTCAGCCTCGATAGTCTCATCAATTAAGCGCTGTAAAACTTCGTCACGCTTGGCCGCTTCTTTCTGTTCTTCGGCGATTTCTTCTTCTTTTTTTGTAACACTCAAAATAATACCAAGTGCAATACAAGTCATCCAAATAGAAGTTCCTCCACTACTAATTAACGGTAAAGTTTGACCTGTAACCGGTAATAACTCAACCGCAACAGCCATATTGATCATTGCTTGAAATATCATCGGAAATCCTAAACCAATAACCACTAATTTCCCAAACATGGTAGGTGCTTTATGAGATGCTACTACGAAACGAATAAGCAAAAACATATAAATAATCAAAACTCCAATTCCCCCCACAAGGCCATATTCCTCAACGATTATGGCGAAAATAAAATCGGAGGAAGATTGTGGTAAAAAGTTTTTTTGCACACTTTTACCTGGACCCAAACCGTAAATTTTACCAGAGGCTATTGCAATTTTTGCTTTTTCTATTTGGTAATCGTCTTCATCTGGTTTGTCGCTTGTAAAACTTTCTATTCGGCTTATCCAAGTATCTACACGAGTAGGAAAAGCATTAGGAAAAGCTTTTGCAACCAAAATAAAAAATACTAAAGCTACAATACCTGATCCAACTATAAATCCAATATACTTTAAAGGATATTTACCAATAAAAACTAACATAATTACCATTGAAAAAATCAAGGCAGTTGTTGAAAAATACGATGGTAAAATAAACATTAGAGTGATAAAAACAGGTAACCACAATTCCTTACATGATTGTACAAAATCTATCGGAGTTTCTCTAGTTTTAGAAAGGTATCTTGCAACATAAATAAACAAAATCAGAGCGGCAAATGCCGATGGTTGAAAGGACAAACCGATGAACGGAATTTGTAACCACCTACTAGCGTTTGCGCCACCAATAACGGTTCCTTTTACCATTGTAATCAACAAAATCACCCAAACAAGAGGCAATAGCAATCTAGATAAAGAACGAAAATATTGGTACGGAATTTTGTGTACATAAAAAATAATGGCAAAACCACAGCAAATGTGAACCAAATGTTTCAATAAATATCCCAGGGTATTTCCCGTACCATGGCCTAAATAAGCTAAATTACTACTCGCACTAAAAACAGGCATAAACGAAAACAAAGCCAATAAGGCCACAAATGACCATATTACTTTATCTCCTTTTAATTTGTTTACTAGATTTTTAATCATTGCTTGTAGTTTTGAACTTTGGGAATGGATTTCTATTATAAACTTTTAACCGCTTGCTTGAATTGTCTTCCTCTGTCTTCGTAGTTTTCGAACAGATCGAAACTAGCACATGCTGGCGACAATAATACCGTATCACCTTTCTCTGTTAAACGCTGTGACATACGAACTGCATCATTCATATTCGTTACCTCAATCATCATATCAACTACATTGCCAAAAGCATCGATAATTTTTTTATTATCCACTCCAAGACAAATAATAGCCTTTACTTTTTCGCGAACCAAAGACATTAACTCATTATAGTCATTTCCTTTATCTACACCACCCACAATCCAAACTGTTGGTGTATTCATGCTATCTAATGCAAAAAAAGTTGCGTTTACATTCGGTGCTTTTGAATCGTGGATATATTGTACGTTTTGAATTTTAAGGACTTTTTCAAGACGATGCTCTACTCCTTGAAAATCCGAAAGACTTTCTCTGATGGTAGCCTTTCTTATTTGCATTAATCGAGCTACAGAAGTTGCTGCCATTGCGTTTTTCATGTTATGTTTTCCTTCTAATGCAATGTGCTCTGTGTCCATTGTAAATTCGTC
>CAZMHK010000223.1:0-2228 GCA_964566045.1 uncultured Flavobacterium sp. | reverse complement strand
CGAATTTGAAGGTCTTTGCTTTGCTTTCAAGCAATATTCAAAAGTGTAGAACTCAAATTGGTGTCGCTTTTATAAAAATTAATGACAAAAAGACTTAAATAATAATATGTCAAATCATAAAATACTTACTATTGACAATCTGTCACTTCAAGAATTTGATTCTGATGCAGATTTAATTCCACTTTTAACTCCCGAAGACGAAGAGGAAATGAATAACGAAGCTTTACCGGAATTGTTAGCCATTTTGCCATTGCGCAACATGGTTTTGTTTCCAGGTGTTGTTATTCCGATTACAGCGGGTCGTGACAAATCTATTAAACTGATCAACGATGCTAACGCTGCAGGAAAAACGATTGGTGTTGTGGCCCAAATCAATGAAGAAGATGAAGATCCTACTAAAAACGACATTCATAAAATAGGTACTGTTGCCCGAATTTTACGTGTTTTAAAAATGCCTGATGGCAATGTAACCGTGATTTTGCAAGGTAAAAAGCGATTCGAAATTGAAGATATCGTTGAAGAGTTGCCATACATGACTGCTCAAATTAAAGAAGTTCCCGAAGAACGTCCTGCTAAAAATGATACAGAATTTGTGGCGATTTTAGACTCGATGAAAGAGTTGGCCATTCAAATCATTAAAGAAAGCCCGAGTATTCCTAGCGAAGCTACATTTGCAATTAAAAACATTGAAAGTCAGTCTTTTTTAATCAATTTTGTGACTTCGAACATGAACTTGTTAGTACAAGAAAAACAAGATTTATTGGCTATCAATGAGTTAAAAGGCAGGGCTTTAGAAACGCTTCGTTACATGAATATTGAGTTGCAAAAACTCGAGTTGAAAAACGATATTCAATCTAAAGTACGTTTTGATTTAGATCAGCAGCAACGTGAGTACTTTTTGCATCAGCAAATAAAAACCATTCAAGAGGAATTGGGTGGCGTTTCGCAAGAAGAAGAAATGGACGAAATGCTTCAAAAATCCCTCAAGAAAAAATGGGATGATAAAACCAAAAAGCATTTTGAAAAAGAACTTTCTAAAATGCGTCGTATGAATCCGCAAGCGCCTGATTTTGGTATTCAGCGCAATTATTTAGAGTTGTTTTTAGATTTACCTTGGAATGAATTTTCAAAGGATAATTTCGATTTAAAAAGAGCACAAAAAATTCTAGATCGCGATCATTTTGGACTAGAAGATGTTAAGAAAAGAATGATTGAACATTTGGCAGTTTTAAAATTGCGAAATGACATGAAGTCTCCTATTATTTGCTTAACAGGACCTCCGGGTGTAGGTAAAACCTCAATTGGTCGTTCTATTGCAGAAGCGTTGGGTAGAGAATATGTTCGTATTTCATTGGGTGGTTTGCGCGATGAGTCGGAAATTCGTGGGCACCGAAAAACCTACATTGGCGCTATGCCAGGTCGAATCATTCAAAGTTTGAAAAAAGCAGGTACATCAAATCCGGTTTTTGTTTTAGATGAAATTGATAAATTGTCAAATAGTCATCAAGGTGATCCATCATCAGCATTACTTGAAGTTTTAGATCCAGAGCAAAACAATTCTTTTTATGATAATTTCCTAGAAATGGGTTATGATCTTTCAAAAGTGATGTTTATTGCCACTTCAAATAATATGGCCGCCATTCAGCCCGCATTACGTGATCGTATGGAAATCATAAAAATGTCAGGATACACTATTGAAGAAAAGGTAGAAATTGCACGCCAGCATTTGTTCCCGAGACAGTTGAAGGAACACGGATTAACATCAAAAGATTTGACTATTGGCAAAAAACAATTAGAAAAAATTGTGGAAGGCTATACTAGAGAATCAGGTGTTCGTGGTCTTGAAGGTAAAATTGCACAGGTGATTCGTAATGCTGCGAAATCAGTGGCAATGGAAGAGGAGTACAATAAAAAAGTTACCGATGAAGATTTGGTGAAAACTCTTGGTGTAGCACGTTTAGAGAGAGATAAATACGAAAACAATGAAGTAGCAGGTGTTGTTACCGGACTAGCTTGGACCTCAGTTGGTGGTGATATTTTGTTTATTGAGTCGTTACTTTCTCCTGGAAAAGGAAGCATGACCATCACAGGAAACTTAGGTACGGTGATGAAAGAATCGGCTACAATAGCGTTAGAATACATTAAAGCCAACACAAAATTATTAGGATTAGAATCGGAAATTTTGTCCAAATACAACATTCACTTGCACGTACCAGAAGGCGCAACAC
>CAZMHK010000222.1:0-2259 GCA_964566045.1 uncultured Flavobacterium sp. | reverse complement strand
ACCTTTATTCGCTTTTACAAGCCTTTTCTAAACTTAATTTAAAACTATTTTTTAATTGTCTTAAAATCAAAGGGGTTAGTGGAGAAGTTTTTTTGTTCGCTACGATGGTTGGGGCGGTTTTGGGTGTTTACTTAGGGAATTCGGCGGTGATTTGGTAATTCGTCTTCTATATATAGTCTTCAATAAAACTTTACTAAATATAGGTAGCTCTTGCAAAATTCGTCATTAACTCTTGCAGCTCGCGTTAGGGATAGCAGCGTAAAGCCCACAGGCACGACCGTCTTGAGGGAGTGGCGAGGACTTGCAGCGAATAGCCCGACGACTTTATTGATCTTGCCCTAACAAAAGGCAAGAGCAAGTAAGGCGGAACGCCCTACTGTGCCTTAGCAGCTTTGTTTATCCAGGATTCATTAAGGTTATCAAAATCTACAGGCTGTGCAGGTTTTTGATTTTGTAATCGACCAGATTCAAAAGCGCGCACCAATATTGTTTCGATTAAATAATCTTCATTTACGGTATAAGGTTGGTATTTGGTCTTTAGATTGATATCGAATAAACTCGCAGCGGTATTAGACCAAAAGGCTTTCCAACCGCTTTTAAGGTTTTTGACCAGCTCATATGTTGTACTGCCTGTTTGGCGATGAATCAATTTTACTAAAATTTGACCTTGTTTGCGAGAGAGTTTTTTAAGCTTGGCTTCGAACTCATTGGTTAAATAGGTCTCTACTATCTTGAAATACTTTTTCTTTTCTTTATTCGTTTTCAAATTTGCCATACCTATATTGAGGTTGGTTAAACGTTCCGAAGCCAACTTGGCATACGGATAAGTTTTTAGTACTCTGTTTTGCAGGAGTAAAAACTGTTTTTTTGCCTCGGGATCTAGTTTCTCTTTCGAGACAATGATTTCTGGAAGTACAATGGTATCATTTGGATTAAAATCATCATCCAACTCATAGCCGACTTGAGTAGTGTCTTTTGGTGTTACTTGACTAAAAGCAGGCACTAGACCAATTAAAAAGAATAAGAGGAAAAAAACTTGTTTCATGGGTAAAAATTTCAAATCAAAATTATGCAATATATCTGCAAGTGTAGTGCCAAATTTATAATTTAGCAAAAAAAATATAATTTTATGAGCACTACATCTATATTAAAGGAGTCGTCTTTGACCTTTTTAGAACAATACCTAAACAATGCTTCGCCTACAGGATACGAAAGCAGCGGGCAACGCATTTGGATGGACTATTTAAAACCTTATGTGGATACCTTTATTACCGACACCTACGGAACGGCCGTGGGAGTAATTAATCCGGACGCACCCTATAAAGTAGTTATTGAAGGGCATGCTGATGAAATTTCGTGGTATGTAAATTATATTACTGAAGACGGATTAATCTATGTGATTCGAAATGGCGGTTCAGACCATCAAATTGCCCCATCGAAACGCGTTAACATTCATACTAAAAACGGTATCGTAAAAGGAGTCTTTGGTTGGCCAGCCATTCATACACGTATGAGAGATAAAGAAGAAGTTCCTAAACTAACCAATATTTTCATTGATTGTGGTTGCGAAACCAAAGCTGAAGTCGAAGCGCTTGGAGTACACGTAGGCTGTGTAATCACCTACCCTGATACTTTTACAGTTTTGAACGGCAACAAATTTGTGTGTAGAGCTATTGACAACCGTATGGGTGGTTTTATGATTGCCGAAGTAGCCCGCTTGCTGCATGAAAACAACATCAAACTTCCGTTTGGTTTGTACATTACCAATTCGGTGCAAGAGGAAGTAGGCTTGCGCGGTGCCGAAATGATTACCAAAACTATCAGACCAAATGTAGCCATCGTAACTGATGTATGCCACGACTCGACCACTCCTATGATTGACAAAAAAATTGAAGGAGACACCAAAATAGGAAAAGGTCCTGTTGTTACTTATGCTCCCGCAGTTCAAAATAATTTGAGAGAGTTGATATTGGACACCGCAGTTGAAAAAGAAATTCCTTTTCAACGATTGGCTTCATCGAGAGTAACAGGTACTGATACCGATGCTTTTGCATACAGTAATGGCGGCGTTGCATCGGCGTTGATTTCATTACCATTGCGCTACATGCATACCACTGTAGAGATGGTGCACCGTGACGATGTTGAAAATGTCATCAAATTGATTTACGAAACATTACTCAAATTAGAGAACGAAGATACTTTTTCTTATTTCAAATAATTTTTAGGAGCTCATCCCGCTATCCGCTATATCTTTTTCTG
>CAZMHK010000221.1:0-2299 GCA_964566045.1 uncultured Flavobacterium sp. | reverse complement strand
CAAACGCCACTTTTCAGGCTTCGAAACAAGAAAGAAACCATTTATTGTTACTCAGAAGAAGAGCGAAAAGATGCTATTGAAAAACTAAAACCAAAACCAGAAATCACCCGATTTAAAGGTTTGGGAGAAATCTCTCCCGATGAGTTTAAGAATTTCATTGGAGAAACCATTCGTTTAGATCCTATTATGATGGACAAAAATACGTCGATTGAGCAGTTGTTGTCTTTTTATATGGGTAAAAATACGCCAGACCGACAAGAGTTTATTATCAAGAACTTGAAGGTGGAGTTGGATGCTTTGGTAGAGGAATAATATAGGTTTTATTGTGTCAGAAAATCTTCAAAATAAAGTTTTATTTTCTCAAGTTGTTGAGTTACTTCAAAATGCTCGAACGCAAGTTCTACGCACTGTAAACTCAACAATGGTGTATACCTATTTTGAAATAGGAAGAATGATTGTTGAAGAAGAACAAAATGGAAACAACCGAGCTGAATATGGGAAACAATTATTGAAAGGACTTTCTAAAGAGTTAACTACTAAGTTTGGTAAAGGCTTTTCTGTCGTTAATTTAGAGAGTATGAGAAAGTTTTATTTGACTTACTCAATTTCCGATACAGTGTCTCGAATTTTACAAATTCAAAAATCCCAGTCACTGACTGGGGAATTGAATACTAAGATTTCTCAGTCAGTGACTGGGTTTTCTGAAAATCAAAAAACGCAGTCGCTGATTTCGTTTTTCAAACTAACTTGGACACATTATGTTTTTTTAATACGAATTGACGACTTAAATGAGAGACGTTTCTATGAAATAGAAGCTGAAAAACACAACTGGAGTGTTCGTGAGTTAAAAAGACAATATGATTCGGCACTTTATACAAGATTGGCTTTAAGCAGGGATAAAGAAGGGATCTTGAAGCTTTCTGAAGAAGGTCAAATTATTGAGAAACCAAAAGACATTATCAAAGATCCTTATATTTTAGAATTTCTAGGCTTACCTGAATTGCATCAGTATTCCGAATCGGAACTAGAAGAGGAAATCATTAATAAACTGGAGCATTTTTTATTAGAATTAGGTCACGGTTTTACTTTTGTAGCGAGACAAAATAGAATAACCTTTGATGATAAACATTTTCGAATCGATTTGGTTTTTTATAACCGAATATTAAAATGTTTTGTTCTAATTGATTTAAAAATAGGGGAACTAAAGCATCAAGATTTAGGACAAATGCAAATGTATGTCAATTATTATGACAGAGAAATGCGTTTGGAGGATGAAAATAAAACGATTGGAATTGTGCTTTGCCAAAACAAAAGTGATTTAGTTGTCGAGTATACTTTGCCTGAAAATAATGAGCAAATATTTGCCAGTAAATACAAAACAATTCTGCCTAGCAGAGAAGATTTAATACATTTAATTTCGGAATCAAAATAAATGAAAGACGAAGAAGACGAAAATACAATTCCTGAGGGAGACGAAAATAAAGATGTTAGCAATGACGCTGGTTTCGAAGACATAAAAACCTCGAGTGGCATGCAGCATTTTTACGAAAACAATAACGAAGAAGGCGATACCATAACCAAGGTTACGGGCATGTACAAAGACTGGTTTCTGGATTATGCTTCGTATGTAATTTTGGAACGCGCCGTACCTGCTATTGAGGATGGTTTTAAACCCGTTCAACGCCGTATCATGCATTCGCTTAAAGAGTTGGATGACGGTCGTTATAATAAGGTAGCTAATGTAGTAGGTCACACCATGCAGTATCACCCTCACGGAGATGCGAGTATTGGTGACGCTATGGTGCAAATTGGCCAGAAAGATTTATTAATTGACTGCCAAGGAAACTGGGGAAATATCCTAACAGGCGATGGTGCTGCGGCTTCGCGTTACATTGAGGCGCGTTTGTCTAAATTTGCTTTGGAGGTTTTGTATTCTCCAAAAATTACTGATTGGGGTGTTTCGTATGACGGTCGTCGTGCTGAGCCAAACAATCTTCCGGTAAAGTTCCCGTTGCTTTTGGCACAAGGAGCAGAAGGGATTGCTGTAGGACTTTCCACGAAAGTGTTGCCGCACAATTTCAACGAATTGCTCGATGCTTCGGTTAAAATATTAAAAGGAAAACCATTTACCTTATACCCAGATTTCTTGACGCAAGGTATTGCTGATGTATCGAATTACAATGACGGAATGCGTGGCGGACGTGTCCGCGTTCGTGCCAAAATTGCCCAATTAGATAAAAATACGTTGGTGATTACGCAAATTCCGTTTTCGACCAATACGACCACTTTAATTGATAGT
>CAZMHK010000220.1:0-2350 GCA_964566045.1 uncultured Flavobacterium sp. | reverse complement strand
TTTTGGGCAACATCCAATCTAATAAAATGAGGTCAAAATTTTCCTTTTGGATTTTCTCAAATGCAAGACTCCCATCAGCAGCGCTGCTCACGGTATAGCCTTCTTCTTCTAATCCTTGTTTCAAAAACTGTATAATCCCCGCCTCATCCTCTACAATTAATAAGTGCATGTTTCTTTTTTTGTAAAATTAAGCTTTATTGCATTATAAATTTAAATGAAACGGTTGCAATATCGGCTGTAAGATTATCACTTCGTTTGTAATGATTGAATCTAAAATCAATATTTTTCAATCCAAATTTCCAAACTTTTGCAGCTGTGAAAATATCGGTATAATTCACTCCAAAACCATATTGATTGGCATCAAAAGTAGCTAAATCAGCGTCTGACGTATAAAATTTTTCAGTTGACAAATGGGTTTCGTAAGGCGCATAATATTTAGACTGTGTTTGTGTATAATACCTATACATTGGAAAAACCGTAAACTTATCCGTCAGTTTTACCGGAACTTCAATACTCGCGGTATGCGATTGTATGTCCCAATTATCTGAATAATAGCGGTAATAGGTTCGCAAAGCAACACGTTCATTTACATAATAATTCAATCGTGCTCCAATTGGAAGTTTAAAACGATTATCAGGCAATCGCTCAATATCATCGGCTAATTGATACGTTCCTTTATTGTTTTCATTGGTATAATTAGCAATAAATTGCGGCTGCCCTACATAAAAGTTTGCTTTATCAGCAAAATACATTCTGTGATACGGTGAGGATAAAAGTCCTTGTTGTTGCAACACATCAAAGAAAAATGAAACTTGTAATTTCTTGGTTAAAACCTGTGAAAATCCAAATGAAGCCGAAAATGAATTTCTATTTACTGCCATAACTGGCTTAAAGGCACTCGGTAAATAAGCTGTCGAAGCTTGTCCGTTTTGATCCCAAATAGTTCTACCATTGAAAATACCTTGACTTAAAAAATTATTTCCATTACCATCAAAATCTGATAATTCTTTTGGGTAAATAGGTCTCCATTGGTCCAAATAGGCATTCACTTTTACGCTAAGCTCTGTGTTTTTTTCATTGAACAAACGTGCTACTCCACCACCTAATCCAACGGAAGTGTAATCATACTCATTAGAAAAAGATACATCTCCGTTCCAAATAAGATCTCGTGAATCACTACTATGGCTGTAATTAGCTACGATAGATGTAAGCTGATCGCTCTGTGATGCACCTGAAGAGGCTTGCCAAGGCGTACCGTTGGTCGTATCGTACGGATTGATATTACTTGAGGAAGCTGACGAGTAAGCCGAAATACCCAAATCAATAGTTAAAACATCATCATCATTTAATGGCATTGCCACTACAATATTTGAAGCTACATCAGTAAGTTTTTCAGAACCAAGCCCACCTGAAACAGCCGATCTTGAACCATCTTGCGTATAGTAACTTGCCAAAAAATCAACTTCGGTAGTTTCTAATACGCGCTTTTTAAACACAGGTTCCTTTGGAGTATCTTGTGCAAATGCAGTTGCTGTACCAATAAGCAAGAGTGCTATAATTTTTATCTTCATTTTTAATTGAATTGCTATTAAAGTCAAATATTTGCAAGGTTAGTTGCAACCACAGCCACCACCTGATTTACCACCATTCGCTCCAGCTGAAGCTTCACGATACACTTGAAAAGAAGTTTCATAACGTTCTGCCGTTCTTGCTGATAGCTTCATATCAGGATCGTTTATTTTTTCTTTTTCATATTCCTTTACGGAGCTACAAGATTGCAAAACAAACAATCCTATCAGCATTAATCCTAATTTCTTTATCATCGCACTACTATTTAATTGATTGCATTTTTGGTATCTATTCCTTTTGAGGAATGAACTTTACCCGTATCATCTACAATGATACACTCTACTCCTTTTATTTGATTGACTAAATCCAAACCAACGTCTACTCCAAGCACAAAAATTCCTGTAGCTAAGGCATCTGCAATTTCTGTTTGCTTTGCAAATACAGACACACTTACAATTCCCGTGGCAGGATAACCCGTTCTTGGATCAATGATGTGTGAGTATCTTTTGCCATTAAAAACAACAAATTTCTCGTAGTTTCCTGAAGTCTCCACCGCGCTATCGGTTAGTGGAAAAGTGGCGAAAATTTTATTTCTATTTACGGGATTTACAATTCCTACTGTCCATGGTTTCCCGTCAGGTTGCTTTCCCCACGCATTTATATCACCTGAAACATTTATGATTCCTGACAAACATCCTTTAGAAAATAATAAACTCTTTATTTTGTCGGCTATGTACCCTTGTCCTATTCCTCCTAATCCTAACTTCATTCCTTCTAATTT
>CAZMHK010000219.1:0-2480 GCA_964566045.1 uncultured Flavobacterium sp. | reverse complement strand
AACTTACTGTTGCTGATGCACAAGCATTTTACGCAGTACACGCTGCAAGACCTTTTTACGGTGAATTAGTTGAATTCATGTCAAGAGGACCAATCGTTGCTGCTATCTTAGAGAAAGAAAATGCAGTTGAAGATTTCAGAACTTTAATTGGAGCTACAAATCCAGCTGAAGCTGCTGAAGGAACTATCCGTAAAGCTTACGCAACTTCTATCGGAGAAAATGCAGTACACGGATCTGACAGCGACGAAAATGCTGCTATCGAAGGTGCATTCCACTTTGCAGGAAGAGAGCAATTCTAGTAATCAGTTATCAGTCTCAGTTTGAGAGTAACAGATTATAATAAAATAGAAATCCCGTTTCAATTGAAACGGGATTTTTATATACAATCATACTAAAAACTACCTCAACACCACATCTTTCACTACATCTCGCCTTAATTCCTCATTAATCATCGCCACAATTTTAGACTTTCCGTGGCTTAATTCCTCTCTCAACACAGATGAAGTGAGCTCCACATATAAGGTACTACCTTTCAATACTACATTGTTCGTATAGCTATTTACACCATTACCCATTAGATTTTTCCAAGCATCTTTAACATCAATTTGATCCATGCCAGGTTGCAACTTATTGGTTTGAATAATCTGCTTTAGCACATCACCAACCGTGCTTTCATTATTTAACCTCTTTGCCATCTCCTAGTAAATTTATCGCCGTTGCTCTTTTATAATGATATTCCCCTCTTTCTTTGTTCAACAAAACCAATTCCTCATTTGTTAAACAAATAATTTCCTCACTCCATTTCATGTAAGGCGTTACATAATCCAAAAAAACACCATCTGGAGTATAACGCACCGATACTTTCTCGAAAACATCATTCACTAAAAAAGTACCGTTAAGTTGCGGCATTACTTTTTTGCGAATCCCTTTATTATTCTCAATTTTAAAATAATCATAAACCTCATTCATGCGGTATTCCTTATCGTCTATGGAGTCAAAAACTACTTTCTCTACCTCCCAATATCCATTCAACAAGGCAACATCTTCCTTTTTAATATCTTGTTTGCAACTAGTAATTACCAAAACCAATACGGCAAAAATCAAATACTTTTTCATGTTCAATTTTTTTTTAGGAGCTATTTCCTGCTGTCCGCTGTATCTTTTTCTGGCCAACTTCCTGCGTCAGCTTTGGCCAAAAAAAGGATGCCGCTTCCATCAGGGCTAGTCCGTTTTACTTAAATTAAGACTTCTAATTTTCAGTACTCTAACCAAAACGCGGAGTACAAAGAATAAAAAAACCAACAATTGTCTAGCAACATGTTGGTCTAAATCAACCGCTTAGTGAAACGATCTCTATATCAATTACTACCTACTGTTTTGATTTGATTCGCAACAAAAAACCAGCAACACAACACATAACTCCCACAAGAAGTAATGCATAGTAAAAACTAATCGTTTGATCTCGAACTACATTAGCAAGTACAAAGCAAAGCATACTTACTAAATAAAAATACAGAGGCGAAATATTTTTTAAAGAAGAAAAATTCATAGTGCTATTATTTAAAAAAACTATCTACAAACTCATATTTGTTGAAAACCTGCAAATCATCAATACCTTCTCCCACTCCAATATATTTCACAGGAATTTGAAACTGATCCGAAATACCAATCACCACACCACCTTTAGCAGTACCGTCTAATTTAGTAACGGCCAAACAACTTACTTCAGTTGCTGCCGTAAATTGTTTTGCTTGTTCAAAGGCATTTTGACCAGTAGAACCATCCAGAACCAAAAGTACATCATGAGGCGCATCAGCTACAACTTTCTGCATTACACGCTTCACTTTTGACAATTCGTTCATCAAGTTAATTTTATTATGCAAACGACCTGCGGTATCAATAATAACAATATCTGCTTGTTGAGCCACTGCCGATTGCAAAGTATCAAAAGCCACAGATGCAGGATCACTACCCATCTCTTGGCGCACAATAGGTACACCTACGCGGTCAGCCCAAATTTGCAATTGATCAATAGCAGCTGCTCTAAATGTATCTGCAGCACCTAAAACTACTTTGTAACCTTGATTTTTAAACTGATGCGCCAATTTACCAATGGTAGTCGTTTTACCCACTCCATTAACACCCACCACCATGATTACATACGGCGTTGCATTAGATGGCTTTACAAAACCTGTTGCGTCTTCTGTATTTGTTTCAGATAATAATCCAGCAATTTCATCACGTAAAATATGATTCAGCTCCGCAGTACCCAGATATTTATCGGCTGCAACTCTCTTTTCAATTCGAGATATAATTTTCAAGGTAGTATTTACACCTACATCCGAAGCAACCAAAACTTCTTCAAGGTTATCTAAAACCTCATCATCAACTTTTGATTTTCCGGCAACAGCTTTGGTAAGTTTAGAGAAAAAGTTAGTTTTCGGTTCAGCTAGTCCTTCAGCCAAAGCTTCTTTTGCTGG
>CAZMHK010000218.1:0-2487 GCA_964566045.1 uncultured Flavobacterium sp. | reverse complement strand
AGGAGTTTCGCTCAATGATGAGGTGCTTCAATCTAAGACGAATAATTTTTTGGCAGCCATTTATTTTGCCAATAAATCAATAGGTATTTCATTTTTAGATGTTTCAACTGGCGAGTTTTTAACCGCTCAAGGCAATGCGGAATACATCGATAAATTACTTCAAAATTTCAACCCGAGCGAGGTTTTAATTCCGAAAAATAAAAAAGTAGAATTTAAAGAAACTTTTGGCGAAGATTTTCATTGTTTTTATCTCGAAGATTGGATTTACAAACAGGACTACGCATTTGAAACTTTAACCAAACATTTTCAAACGGTTTCCTTGAAAGGATTTGGAGTAGAGGAGTTGGTTGATGGAATTATCGCATCGGGAGCTATTTTGTATTACCTTTCAGAAACGCAACATAATAGAGTACAACACATTACGTCAATTCAACGTATTGCTGAAGATGCTTATGTTTGGATGGATCGTTTTACCATTCGTAACTTAGAATTATACCATAGTTACAATCCAAATGCCGTCACATTACTTGATGTAATTGATAAAACGCTTTCGCCAATGGGTGGACGTTTGCTCAAAAGGTGGCTGGCTTTGCCTTTAAAAGACAGTCATAAAATAAAAGGTCGACATGAAGTGGTGGCTTATTTGAAAAATAATCAAGAAGTTTTAAGAGATATTCAAAACCAAATCAAGCAAATTTCTGATTTGGAGCGATTGATTTCAAAAATTGCTGCCGGAAAGGTGTCGCCTCGTGAGGTAGTGTACTTGAAGGAATCGTTAGACGCGATAGTACCTATCAAAAAGTTGGCTTTGGCTAGCCCGCAGGAAGCTGTGAAAATTATCGGTGATAGTTTGCATGGTTGCGATTTGCTTCGTGAAAAAATAAATACGGTATTAAATCAAGATGCGCCAGTGGCTATTGCCAAAGGAAATGCAATTGCTACCGGCGTGCATGCAGAGTTGGATGAGTTAAGAGCAATTTCAACTTCAGGGAAAGAATTTTTAGAGGGTATTGAAAAACGCGAATCACAAGCAACGGGGATTTCGTCATTAAAAATATCGTTCAATAATGTTTTTGGTTACTACATCGAAGTGCGAAACATGCACAAAGATAAAGTTCCTACCGAATGGATTCGAAAACAAACCTTGGTAAACGCAGAACGTTATATTACAGAAGAATTAAAAGAATATGAAACTAAGATTTTAGGCGCCGAGGAAAAAATTCACAAAATAGAAGTGGAGTTGTTCGAGCAATTGGTGGCTTGGATAGCAACTTACATCAAACCTGTACAAATGAATGCTAATTTGATAGCGCAATTGGACTGCTTGTGTTCATTTACGCAACTCGCTATCGAAAATCAATATGTGTGTCCTGAATTAGACGAGAGTTTTGAGTTGGATATTAAAAACGGTAGGCATCCTGTTATCGAGAAACAATTGCCTGTAGGTACGCCATATATCGCTAATGATGTTTTTTTAGATCGCGATACGCAGCAAGTTATCATGATTACAGGTCCTAACATGTCCGGTAAGTCAGCTATTTTACGTCAAACAGCTTTAATTGTATTGTTGGCGCAAATGGGAAGTTTTGTTCCAGCAGAGAGTGTTCGAATGGGCGTTGTAGATAAAATTTTTACGAGAGTAGGGGCAAGTGATAATATTTCGATGGGAGAATCGACTTTCATGGTTGAGATGAACGAAACGGCATCTATCTTGAATAACATCTCAGAGCGCAGTTTAGTTCTATTGGATGAAATTGGTCGTGGAACGAGTACTTATGACGGAATTTCGATTGCTTGGGCTATAGCAGAGTTTTTGCATGAACACCCAGCGCAGCCAAAAACGTTGTTCGCAACACATTATCATGAATTGAATGAAATGAGTGAATCGCTGACTCGAATTCAAAACTATAATGTGGCTGTAAAAGAATTAAAGGACACTGTTCTTTTTGTTCGAAAATTAGTAAAGGGAGGAAGTGCTCATAGTTTTGGAATTCACGTGGCTAAAATGGCTGGAATGCCACAAATAGTGATTTTAAAAGCACAAAAACTACTCAAGAAGCTTGAAAAAAATCATTCAAGTGAATCGCTAAACGGAAATTCGGTAGCAAAACGTGGGGCTAGTTTAAAAGAAGCACAAACTGAAGCCATGCAAATGAGTTTTTTTAACCTTGACGATCCTTTGCTAGAAGAGATAAAAGAGGAAATAATCAGTCTTGATATTAATACCATAACGCCTATGGAGGCGTTAATGAAACTAAATGAAATTAAAAGAATGTTGACGCGAAAATAATTTCTCTTTTTAAGCGCACGTTATCAGATTGTTATCATTTTTGTTTGATTTTTTTTAAAAAAAGGCTTGTTTAATCCAATAAATGTCCTAAATTTGCAACCGCAATACAGAACAAGTGTTGCGGTTCTTACAAATACAAAACGCGAAAATAGCTCAGTTGGTAGAGCGCGACCTTGCCAAGGTCGAGGTCGCGGGTT
>CAZMHK010000217.1:0-2542 GCA_964566045.1 uncultured Flavobacterium sp. | reverse complement strand
TATTGATCAAGCTTTAACCCTACGCGCTTTTGCTTTAAACAGATATTGTAAAAAGCAATCATAAAACCATGGCATCAAAACCAAGTATTCCAAAAGGAACGAGAGATTTTTCACCTGCTGAGGTGGCAAAACGCAATTATATCATTCAAATTATAAAAACCAATTTCGAGAAATTTGGTTTCCAACCTATAGAAACGCCTTCTTTTGAAAACTCTGAAACCCTCATGGGTAAGTATGGCGAAGAAGGAGATCGTTTGATTTTTAAAATTTTAAATTCAGGTGATTATTTGGCTAAAGCCAATGCCACGCATTTAGAGGCGAAAGACAGTACGAAGTTAACAGCAAGTATTTCCGAAAAAGCATTGCGTTACGACTTGACAGTGCCCTTTGCACGTTATGTGGTACAACATCAAAACGAAATCGAATTTCCGTTTAAACGTTACCAAGTGCAGCCTGTTTGGCGCGCTGATCGTCCGCAAAAAGGCCGATTCAGAGAGTTTTTTCAGTGTGATGCTGATGTGGTAGGTTCGCAATCGCTATGGCAAGAAGTAGAGTTGGTGCAATTGTATGACAGTGTTTTTACAGCACTCGGATTGCAAGGAGTGACTATCAAAATTAACAATCGAAAAATACTTTCAGGAATCGCTGAGGTAATTGGCGCCTCAGATAAATTAATTGATTTTACCGTAGCACTTGATAAGCTGGATAAAATTGGCGAAGACGGCGTTAAAAAAGAAATGACCGAAAAAGGCATTACAGCTGATGCCATTGCAAAAGTGCAACCGCTGTTTCAGTTTTCGGGAACTTTTGCTGAGAAAATTCAACAACTTTCTTCTCTTTTAGCAGATTCTGCCGAAGGTATGAAGGGAGTAGAGGAGTTGCGCTTTATTTGTGACAATGTGGCAAATTTAGGTTTATCAGCAGCAACTTTAGATCTTGATGTAACCCTAGCTCGAGGTTTAAATTATTACACCGGAGCTATTTTTGAAGTAGCTGCTCCTAAAACCGTAGCAATGGGTTCTATTGGTGGCGGTGGCCGTTATGATGATTTGACGGGTATTTTTGGACTTAAAAATATGAGTGGCGTTGGAATTTCATTTGGTCTTGACCGCATTTATTTAGTAATCGAAGAGCTAGGCTTGTTTCCGCAAACAGTTACGGCAACTTCGGCAGCTTTATTTTTGAACTACGGACATAAAGAAGCCTTGTACGCCATGCAAGCCATTGGCAAATTACGCCAAGCTGGCGTGCGCGTTGAGTTGTATCCTGATGCTGCAAAACTAGCTAAACAATTTCAGCACGCGGACAGGCGCGGAATTCCCTACGCCGTTTTGGTAGGCGAAACTGAAATGGAGGCAGGAACTTACGCTTTTAAAAACTTAGCATCTGGAGAGCAACAAAACCTCACTTTAGACGATTTGTTGAAGGTGTTACAAGTAAAATAATAGCATAAAAAAAAAGCTTCGTTTGTTTCAAACGAAGCTTTTTTCTATAATGTAATGGTGAATTAATAATTACTTGGTATTCTCGTGGCATCTCAAAATTTCTATTTGCACTACCATCAATTACAAAACTATAAAAATAGATTTGATTTAATCATAAAATAATCCTAATTTTTTTCTTTAATTATCAAAAGGAACAATCTTAATTCCGATTTCCTTACTCCATCAAGTAATCTATCTGATTGAAAAAGAGCTTTTTTGTACTGATTCAATTAGGTCAGGTTGACACCTTAATGAATTGTTCTACAGTACTACAATTAAAACTTTGACAACTATAAAATATAAAGAGTGACAATTTGACATTTTAAAAGAATTGGCAGTACTTTTGCAATCCAAATGAAATTAAAATGAATTTTAAGAATATTTTTAAAAATAAGAATACTATGACTACTGAAAATACAGAAATCGATCAAGAATTAGAGGGCACTACAGTAGAGAACACCACTAGTGAAGAGCAAACTGTTGTTGAGGAATTAAGTGTAGAGGAGCAATTATCTCAGGATTTAGCAAAGGAAAAAGACAAATATTTACGTCTTTTTGCTGAATTTGAAAACTATAAAAGAAGAACAGCTAAAGAGCGTATCGATTTGTTTAAGACAGCAAATCAAGAAGTTTTGTTGGCTTTACTTCCTGTTCTTGATGATTTTGACAGAGCAATTATCGAAATCAACAAGTCAGAAGATGAATTGTTATCAAAAGGTGTTGAGTTGATTCACGAAAAACTTAAAAACACTTTAGTAGCAAAAGGGTTAGAGCAAGTTGATGTAAATGCAGGTGATGCTTTTAATGCTGATTTTGCAGAAGCAATCACTCAAATTCCAGCTCCATCAGATAGTATGAAAGGAAAAATTGTTGATGTTCTTGAAAAAGGATACAAATTGGGTGACAAAATCATTCGTTTTCCTAAAGTGGTTATTGGTCAGTAAGGCGCTACAATCACTAGCAAATTAATGTAAGCTGAACAGGCACAAGAAAAAATAAAGATGAAAAAAGATTTTTACGAAATATTAGGCATTTCAAAAAACGCGGACGCGAATGCA
>CAZMHK010000216.1:0-2587 GCA_964566045.1 uncultured Flavobacterium sp. | reverse complement strand
CAATTCTTGTGCAGTATACAAACGACCGTCAATATCAACACGTGGTGTATTGTTATCTCCTTTTACGATGCTGTAAGGAACTCTTTTTGCCTCAGTAGAAACTTCACCAAAACCTTGTCCCATAAAACGTTTGATAGAAGCAATAGTCTTAGTTGGATTAGTTACTGCTTGTCTCTTTGCAGGATCACCTACTTTAATTTCTCCACCTTCTACAAAAGCGATGATAGATGGTGTTGTTCTTTGTCCTTCTGCGTTAGGAATTACTACTGCTTCGTTACCTTCCATTACAGAAACACAAGAGTTGGTCGTACCTAAATCAATTCCGATTATTTTACCCATTTTTAATATATTTAATTTTATTGTATATTCAGTTATATTACTTGTTGTCCGTAAGTCAATCTTTATGCCAATACAAAACAGCTCTGTAAATTGTCAGTTTGTGTTAAAAATGACATAAAATAATATGACAAGATGACATTTACAAGTGCCAAGTTGAAAGCGAAAATCTTCAAAAAAGAATTTACACTGCAAGCATGGCGGATCACGAACCGTTAATTAGTTAACAAACTAATTCATTATTGAAAGACAGATATTTCTATGAAAAGCAAAATTTAGCAAGACAAAAAGTATAAAAAAGAGTCAACACCTTTTTAATAAATTTTATTTTTCGTGTACGACAAATCACCTATATTTACGGAAAAATTGAAACGAAACGTTATGCGAAAATTAATTCTTAGTGCTATTACTCTAGCATTAGTTAGTTGTGGAGCAAGTATTAAATCTAATTTCACTACCCAACTAGCGCCAATTTCTATGGACCAGAAAGTAGCAATACTTGATTTAAAAAACGAAGTCCCTTCTGGAGCACAAAAAATAGGGACAGCTTCGTTTGGTGACACTGGTTTTTCTACTGATTGTGATTTTAATAGCAATTTAATTAATGCCCGTAAAATTGCACGACAAAACGGAGCTAATGTAATTAAGGTCACTGAAAAAAAAGAACCTAATTTTTTTGGTTCGTCATGCTACCGAATAAAAGTTGATTTTTATTCTTACCAAGGCGATGTGACTCAACTAGACCAATATCAAATTCAAATTAACTAATCATAATTTACAAAATGAAAAAATCATTTATTTCTGCCTCTTTAGCTTTTGTGCTTTTATGCTCCAGCTGTGCAACTATTGTTTCAGGTTCAAAACAAAATGTAAAATTCGAGAGTAACCCAAGCCAAGCTACTATTTTAGTTGATGAAGTTGAAGTGGGAAAAACACCGTTCGAAATAAAACTTTCTCGTAAAAGCGAACACGAAGTTTTAATTAAATTAGATGGTTACAAAAACTATCAAACCACATTAACTAAAAAATTCAATGCTTGGTATCTAGGAAATATTTTGATTGGTGGACTTGTAGGTTTAATTATTGATCCGGTTACTGGAGCAATTTACAACCTAACACCAAAACAAGTAAATGCCGAAATGACAAAAGGAACTGCTTTCAATTACAAAAAAGGAGACGTTTATGTTGCTGTAGCTTTGGAGGTTGATCCTAACTGGAACAAAGTAGGTCAATTGAGTAGCGCACAATAAACCCCTATGTCCTAAAAGAATTATAATGCTTGATTGTGAATTTTGTTACTCAAACAAAATTCGCAATCTTTGTTTTAAGATAAATCCAAATCAAAACATACAAGCATGAATTCAACCAATTATCAATTTAAAAAAGCTACAACTGCTGATCATGCATCTATTTGGGGAATTTTAGCCGATGCTATCGTGCGTAGAAAAACAGATGGAAGCATACAATGGCAAGACGGCTACCCCAACCCTACTGTTTTAGAAAACGATATTAGTCAAGGTTATGGATTTGTACTTCTAGAAAATAACACAATAGTAGGTTACTGTGCTTTGATCATTAATTATGAGCCTGCTTATGAAGCCATTGAAGGCAAATGGCTATCATATCAAGATTTTGTAGTCATTCATCGTGTAGCAATTGCACAAGAACAACTTGGGAAAGGCTTGGCAAAAAAAATAATGACTGAAATAGAAAACTATGCTTTGCAACATCATATTTTCAGCATCAAAGCCGACACAAACTTTGACAACTTACCCATGCTACATTTGTTTGAAAAATTAGGCTATAGTTATTGTGGCGAAGTCTACTTTAGAGGAAGCGCCAGAAAGGCATTTGAAAAAGTATTAAAGTAACGCCTATTTTTTTTACGTAGCTAAAAAAAAATGCAATCAAAAATTGTACGTTTTGACAATTTTTGATTGCATTTCAACTTTATTCTTCTCTTCTGAATTTACTCAACTTCTTCAGTTACAAATTCCATGTGGTCGATTACTTCCGCTTCTACTTCAGGCTTTGATGCTTTTATTGCATTGAACTTTTCAATTTTCTCCAAATCTTCTTCTTCTCCACTAAAGTAAGGAAAAACATCCAGTATTGGTGATTCGGCAATAGCTGGAATCGTATAATCGCCCATTGTACCTTTCATTACGGTAACCGTATTATCGTAAGCTTCTTTTACATCATTGGCTTGAACCAAAAGATACATATTGGTTTTTCGTTCTTTACCGCTTTC
>CAZMHK010000215.1:0-2638 GCA_964566045.1 uncultured Flavobacterium sp. | reverse complement strand
ATTTTTATTTTACATTTTTTAAATACTTTTGCACCTTTAACTCAATTAACTAATTAATAATGAAAAAAATAATTTTATTACTTTCAGCGGCTCTTGTTTTTATTTCATGCAGTAAAGTAGGAAAAGATGAGTATTTAATTACTGGAACTGCAAAAGGTATTGACAATGGTAAAACAATCATTTTAGAGACTCAAGATGTAACTGGAATGTTATTAGCGAAGGATACTGTAAAAGTTGAAAACGGTAAATTTGAAATGAAAGGTAATATTACGGAGCCTGCATTTTATACTCTTCAATTAGAAGGCGCTCAAGCAAAAATTCCATTTATCTTAGAAAATGCTGAAGTTTTAATTGACATCAATAAGGATAGTATTCAAAAATCTAAAGTTTCTGGTACATACAATAATGATGAGTACATGACTTTTAACGAAGAAATCACAAAAGTGCAAAAGCCACTTATGGATTTTCAATCGAAAAACATGGCAGCTATGCAAGCAGCTCAACAAAAAAATGATCAAACAACAATTAATCAGTTGATGGGAGAATTTTCAAAAATTCAAGAGGACGTTACTGCAAAACAAAAAGCTAAATACAACTCGTATGCTGAGACGCACCCAAAATCATTTATCTCTGCATTGATTATCCAAGGCATGTTAAATGATCCAAGTACAGATGTAGCCAAAGCCGAAAAAACATACAACAGTTTAGACGAAGCTTTAAAGAAAACAAAGCCAGGTTTAGCAATCAAAACTAGATTAGCTGAGTTAAAATCACCTGCAGCTGTTGGCGCAAATCCTACTCCTGCTCCTGCTGCACCAGCAGGTAACTGAAGAGCAGATTTTTCAGGACCTAATCCACAAGGAAAAGTGATTTCCTTGAAAGAAAACCTAGGAAAAGTTACAATTGTTGATTTTTGGGCATCATGGTGTGGACCATGCCGCAAAGAAAATCCAAATGTTGTTGCTCTATACAAAGAATTGCATTCGAAAGGCTTAAATATCGTAGGTGTTTCTTTAGATAAAGATGCAAAAGCATGGAAAGAAGCTATCGCAAAAGACCAATTAACTTGGCCACAAGTTTCCAATTTAAAATTTTGGGATGAACCGATTGCTGCACAATATAAAGTTCAATCAATTCCAGCTACTTTTATCTTAGATGCGTCTGGAAAAGTTGTAGCGCAAGATTTAAGAGGCGAAGCTTTACGCGCAAAAGTCCTTGAATTATTGAAAAAATAGCAGTTCTATTTCAAACAATAAAAAAATCTCCTTAGGGAGATTTTTTTATTTTATTCAATACCAATACGTTAAAAAAAAGTTCAAAATTAAGTTCATTTTTTGTTTGGAAACATCAAAACAGTTCCTATATTTGCACCCGGTTAGCAAAACAAGTACACTTGTTTAAGTCTTGGGGAGATACTCAAGCGGCCAACGAGGGCAGACTGTAAATCTGCTGTGAAAACTTCGCAGGTTCGAATCCTGCTCTCCCCACTAAAGCGCTTCAATCTTTGAAGCGCTTTTTTTATGTCCCAAATTTTCAGAATTGATAGAAAAACCAAGAGTTATTATAGGATAAAGATAAACGATCAAGAAGCCACTCAAAAGGATCTGAGGAGGAAAATCAAGACAAACATCTAAACTAGCCAAAAAAGACAAAACTTCATATTCTACCCCTTAGCAAGGTCAAAATAAACACCAGCTAAAACAATTGGGGAATACTTTGCATTTAATTGATTTAATAAACAAGATTCAATTCTGGACCTGTACCTACAAGAGACAAATTTAATTCTTCAGCGAAGTAGCAAATTTTGATTATTGAATAGAAATTAAAATCATTCGCAAAACAAAGACTTTAATTTGCTGAAAATATTGCAAAATCCTTGTTAGTTGACAAAACATATTTTGCGAAATACTAACTCTGTTGTATAGATATAAAGAGCAGTTAAAAACAAAAATGGATAATTGTAAATAATACAACTAAAAGTACATAGGACGCGGCCATTTCCTTAGATTTCCTTAATTGGAAAGATTATACCAAACAATGATTTTTTTTTTCAAAATCAGCTTGAACAATACTTAAAACTCTTATCTGATTACACGTAAAACTTTTTTAAATTTAACATCACTGCAAAAACAGCTTCTCATTCAAATCCAACAATTGAAGCATAAAAGAATTCAATAATCAAACACAAGTAAGCAGCAAAGGATTACAAATTAAAGCTATAAAGACGGAATGACTAGTAAAAGTAAATGAATTTTATTCAAATTTGATGAACAAAATCTAAAACAAACACAAAGCAGTACCTCTTATTTCAAATCAATTTGAACTTATTTGAACTTAAAAAGTTAAAACACTTATACTCTATTGCGCAGTGATAAAATTAAAGTTTTTAGAGCTCAATTTAGAGGCGTTAAAAATGTTGCGTTCTTTCTTTTTAGACTAACAACTATTTAAGCTTAATTTTTTATTCCCACAGGTTTTGGAATTGGTCCGTTTTAGGATTGATCCCATTAAAGTTTGAAACAAAAAAAAAACTCCTTAAAAATTAAGGAGTTTTGTCTGTGGGCGATGAGGGGTTCGAACCCCCGACCCCCTCGGTGTAAACGAGGTGCTCTGAACCAGCTGAGCTAATCGCCCTATT
>CAZMHK010000214.1:0-2649 GCA_964566045.1 uncultured Flavobacterium sp. | reverse complement strand
AAGTAGTAAAATAGTATTTCATGCCCTTAAGGAACAATGATCCGCTAGAAGTACAAAAACAGTATTAGCAAACCAAGGCTGTTTTTGTGCCATTTCAAAAAATTTGCGTAAGGCATAATCCGTATATTTTACGCCACCATCGCGTGATTTAGCATCACCAGGAATATCTATCTTTCCATTTGGGTAAGTAAAAGGTCTGTGATTGCTAACAGTCATAATGTGGTTAAAAAACGGCTGACCAGTTTTGGCTTCCTGATTCATTACGTTAATTGCTTTGTTATACATATCTTCGTCACAAACGCCCCAAATGTTAGCAAAAGTGATTTCTTTGGGTGTAAAAGTCTTTTTGTCTACAATATCATAGCCGTTACCTGTGAAAAAATCCTCCATATTATCAAAAAAAGCATCACCTCCATACATGAATTTAACGGCATATCCCTTTTGCTTGAAAATGCTACCAGTTGAAAATTTGTTCTGATTATCCTCTCTTTTTAAAACACTTTCGCCAGCTGTTGGTGGTAAGCACAAAGTAACTGCTTCAAGGCCACGAACCGTTCTATTTCCGGTGGCATACAAGTTAGTAAATATTAAACTTTTAGTTGCTAAAGTATCCAAAAAGGGCGTTAAGCCTTTAGTATTGCCATACATCTGCATAAAATCGGCACTAAAACTTTCGATAGTGATTAAAACAACATTTTTTTTATTCTCAATTCCATCATTATTAATCACATGTATTGAACTTGCTCCTTGCAATGATGGAATTTGTTCTTGAAGTAGGGCAAAAGCTTCATCCGAAGGTATTGTTTTATAAAATTTAAAATAGTCCAATTCGCTATGCATAAAAGCAAAATAAAACTTGTACAATCCGTTGGCTTGCAATTCATTGGTGAAAACATTTCGAGAGTTTTCTTTAGTCGATAAATAAGGTAAAGTAAGTAATGCTAGACCAAAAAGGAGGATATAGATTCCTGATATTTTAATTTTTTGTGTAAAAGTGGGAATGTTTTCTATATAACTTTTTGATTTTTTAACAATGTAATAAGTGATTAATCCCGCTAGCGCGAACAAAGCTGAAAACAAGGGAATTACAGGATAAGATTCCATGATATTTCCTATTACTTCATTGGTGTAAATTAAATAATTGACTGCAATAAAATTGTAACGAACACCAAATTCATTCCAAAAGAAATATTCACTGATTGCATTTTGCAAAATCAACAGCACATAAAGCAAAATAACAAAAGAGAATAACCAATATCGAATTGTATTTCGGTACTTCGGTAAAAAAAGTAAAAGTCCAAAAAGGAGCGTTTTTATAGAAAGAAAACCAATTGCAATTTTTGGTAACGCGCTACCATATTCATTCAAAATAGTATTGCCAAAAGATATGTAGAAAAGCACTACTAAAAAAAGTCCTAGAATTATAAATCCGTAAGGAGAATGATATTTGGCGTCTGAAATGAATATTAAATATAGCCATAAGAATGAGCTAATCAAAATAAAAATCAAGACGTCCGATAGAAATCCTAAAATATAAATCGAGAAAGTTTCGGTGGCAGTAAATGAAGACTGTGTTATCGGATGAAAATATAGTACCAGCCGAACTACTAAACTGATTGATAGGTACAACATCAGTAAATAATTGATGGGCGCTATTATCTTAAAAAACTTCATATTCTATTTTTTAAGGTAAATGTAACGGTAGTTAAACCATTGATATTTTAAGATTTGCTTAATGTTGCACGCCAAATTAATATTAACTTAAGAATAGCCGTTGTGGAAATCAGCAATCAATAAAATGAATAATTTTACAGAGAATTTTAATTCGAGATCAAATGAAGAAATCCATTATTTTTTTATTCCTCATGATAGGAACAATAGGTTTTTCACAAAGCTGGAAAACATCTTTTACAGAAGCAAAAGCTCAAGCTACTGCCGAAAACAAAAACATACTTTTAGTTTTCTCAGGATCGGATTGGTGTGCTCCTTGCATAAAATTAGACAAAACTATTTGGCAGTCGGAAGAGTTTAAAAGTGAATCTGCTCAAAAATGGGTGATTTACAAAGCTGATTTTCCAAAGAAAAAAGCCAATTTATTGCCATTAGAATTAACCGAAAGCAATAAAAAGTTAGCAGAGCAATATAACAAAGCAGGGAATTTTCCGCTGGTACTTTTATTAAATCCTGCAGGTTCAGTATTAGGAATTAGTGGTTACAAAAACGTGAGTCCTCAAGAGTATATTCAATTGATTCATTCTTTCGAACAAAAATGAAAAAGATAGTCTTCTTAATTACTGTTATTTATAGTCTTTCGGCACAGTCACAAATCATTCACAAGCGTAAGTTGTTTATGTTAGGGAGTCCATTTGAAGTGACCGCCGTTGCAAAAGATACTATTGCCGCAAACGATTACATAGATTTGGCCATAGCCGAATCAAAACGAATTGAGAATTTAATCTCAGATTGGATTCCCACCACTCAAATTTCTCAAGTCAATAAAAATGCGGGCATTAAGCCAGTTAAAGTGGACAAAGAAGTTTTTGAACTAGTCGAAAGAGCTATAAAAATTTCGAAGTTAACCAATGGAGCTTTTGATATTTCGTATGCTTCGATGGATAAAATTTGGAAGTTTGATGGGTCAATGAAAGT
>CAZMHK010000213.1:0-2671 GCA_964566045.1 uncultured Flavobacterium sp. | reverse complement strand
ACCTTTATTCGCTTTTACAAGCCTTTTCTAAACTTAATTTAAAACTATTTTTTAAATCACTTAAAATCAAAGGGGTTATGCGTGAAGTTTTTTTCATCAGTAGGATGGTTGGGGTGATTTGGCGGGGTTGATAGCGTAATTGTGTTGTGATTTGGTAATTCGTCTTCTATAAATAGTCTTCAATAAAGCTTACTATATATGTGTAGCTGTTGCAAAATTCGTCTATCATACGTGAAGCTCGCGTTAGGGATAGCAGCGTAAAGCCCACAGCCACGACCGTCTTGAGGGAGTGGCGAGGACTTGTAGCGAATAGCCCGACGACTTTCTTGATCTTGCCAAACCAAAAGGCAAGAGCAAGAAGGCGGAACGCCAAAAATTTAGCTATTGATTTAATAATCCCAACGGCGGGTTTTATTGAGTTCTTCTTGCTCTTGAATGATCTCGGCGGGAATAACTTTAAGGAATGAAGGATGTTGTTCGATAGCGTACTCTACTTTCTCTACAATCTCTTCGATGGTATCGTTATCGTAATCTATTTCTAACGGCTCCTTAATAATGAAAGATTGTAGTATGCCCTTCTTTTTCATGCGAAGCCCTTTTTTGTCGAAGGAGCGGCGGAAACCGTCGATCACTATAGGAACCACAATTGGTCTGTGTTGTTTTATGATGTGCGCAGTTCCTTTACGAACTGGCTTAAATGATTTGGTAGTACCTTGTGGAAAGGTGATTACCCAACCGTCTTTGAGAGCGATCTTGATATTTTCGGTATCATCAGGATTGATTTCTTTTTTCTCTTGAACATCGACTCCTTTTGCTCGCCACGTACGCTCAACAGATATTGCACCTGCATACGCCATAATTCGGGGCAGTAGTCCTGCACTCATGGTTTCTTTTGCTGCTACATAATATATGTTCATTTTTGGCTGCCACAGATACCCGACATTTACGATATTATCTTCGCGACCGCTCAAACTGGCGTTAAAAACATGAAACATAGCCACGACATCAGCAAAATAAGTTTGATGATTGGAAATAAAAAGTACATTTTGGTCTGGCAGGTTGCGAATAATCTCGGAACCTTCTATTTGTAATTCGTTAAAGCCTCTGTAACGACGGTGCGTGACAGCGCCAAAAATACGGATTAACCATTTTTTGAGGAAGAGTATATGACCAAAAGGATTTCTTTTCAACAATCCCATAACTTGTATTTATTTAAATGATTTGAAAAGCAAACTTACAAAAATATATTTTGTTGCTGTTTTCAACTGCTTTTAACTACAATTTAAAGTGCTTTTATTTGATATACTTAATCAAAACCTCTTTTAACTCACTGAGCATCATAGCCGTTGCTCCCCAAACCATGTGTCCTTCAACATTAAAAGCAGGAACGGTACTATTTTTAACCGAAGAAGTGTCCAGATTTGTGGTCACGACAATAGCATCGTCTAAAAATACTTGCAATGGTAATTCTATTATGCCTGCTACTTCACTGGCTTGGGGTGCAAATACCAACTCTTGTTTGCTAATCCCTAAAAAAGGATGTACCAAAAAATTACTTGGCGGAATGTACAAACTAGTAAACGGTTTAACGATTTCAATATAATCCATGATTACTCCAATTTCCTCTTCTGTTTCGCGCAAGGCAGTAAATGCAAAATCGGGATCATCTATTTCAAATTTACCACCTGGAAAAGCGATTTGAGAAGAATGAACTCCATTGTATGAATTCCTAAGGATCAAAACCAAATGAGTGATACCATCTTTTGGATACAAAAGCATCATAACCGCTGCCTGTTTTGGATTTATTTGTTGCGAAGACCATTCTGTTAAAGATGGAATACGCTCAACAGGAGCCATTTTGATGTGCGCCTCGAGCGCAGGCAATTCAGCTTGAGCTAATTGTGGAACAAATTGTAATAAATATTGAAAATCCATAATCAAATTCTATTTTTGTAGATTGAAAAATAAGCCTAAATGTAGTTCAGAAATTAGAACTGCACAAGAAATAAAAGGGAACAAAAAAGGATTGATATGTATAGTAAAGAGGAAACACAACGATTGAAGCGCGAATTTTGGGTAGCATTTGCAGAAAAATATCCAAGAAAATGGGTTTTGTACGATACTAAAATCAAAGATTTCTCTTTTAAATTTTACGTTGACAATAAAAAAGCCCAAGTTTTAATTGACATTGAACCTAGAAGTAACGAAAAACGTATTGCTTACTTTGAAAAACTAGAAGCTTTAAAATCAATTTTAGAGGATGAGTTTGTAAAAGATTTAGTCTATGAGCGCGACTACACTTTAGAGAGCGGCAAAACCATCAGCAGGATTTGGGTTGAATTGACTGGCGTTGGCGTAAGTAACCGGAATAATTGGGACGCTATTTTTTCATTTTACTTTGAAAAAATGAACGCCCTTGAACTATTTTTTCAGGAATACGATGAATTTATAAAGGATATTGAAATTGTGTAATCGCTTTAATTGCCTCGTTACATATTAAAGATATTGTAAACAATGACGCGGTTATCGTAAGTAATATACAATTGCTTACGGTTGTCCTGTTTTTTTCTGGTAATTATGGATAAGGTGCAATCTTCACCTTCGTTATTTTTACACGTAAAGCCATACACTAAATCAGTTTCATTTTCTTCTGAAGGATGGTATTCTATTA
>CAZMHK010000212.1:0-2741 GCA_964566045.1 uncultured Flavobacterium sp. | reverse complement strand
TTTAATGCAATTTATTCTGGCTGTGTTTGGTGCTGAAAATCAATTTTTTTACACTTTTTAATACGGAGTTTCATATTTATTTTTTATTTTTCAATCATAATTATTTTATTTTAGATTTCGAGAGCCATGACTAAGTTTCAATCGGTGATTTCTTATTTTGCATTCACAAAACAACAGCGTGTGGGTGTTTTGATATTGTTGTTTTTGATTATCTGTTTGCAAACTGTTATCTTTTTTTATGATTGGCAGACTGATGAAAAAGTAGATCCACGTGAAAAATCTTGGACTTCATTACAAGGAGCATTTGATACATTAAAGAGTAATTCTTCCAGAAAAGTATATAAGGTTTATAAATTCAATCCTAATTTCATATCAGATTACAAAGGATATAGACTAGGCATGTCAGTTGCAGAGATTGACCGTCTATTGGCTTTTAGAAAACAAAATAAATATGTCAATTCGGCTAAAGAGTTTCAAGTGGTGACTCAAATTTCCGATTCGCTATTACAAAAATTGGCACCAATGTTTCAGTTTCCTAATTGGGTAGGGGCGAAACAAAAAGGGGAGTACAGCAAAAAATCATTTGATTTTAAGACTGCGGTGGTCAAAGAAAGAATAATCGTTAAAGATTTCAACCTTGCAAGCCAAGATGATTTTATGAAAATTTATGGTGTTGGTGAAGCTTTGTCTACAAGAATTATCAAGCAGCGTTCTGTTCTTGGCGGGTTTGTAAGTATGGAACAATTGACTGAAGTTTGGGGCTTGTCACCTGAGGTTATTTCAGAATTGAACGCGCATTTTCATATTGTTTCGTTGCCCACTATTAAGAAATTAGATATTAATAACGCCTCTCTCAGGGAATTAAGTCAGTTTTATTATTTTAAGGGCGGATTGTCTCGTGATATAATTACCTATCGTAGTATGAAAGGAGATTTTGCTAAAATTGAGGATTTAACAAAAATTAAAGGATTTCCTGTTGATAAAGCAAAAATAATTGCCTTATATTTGGACTTTCGTTAGAAGTTGCTGATTTTGGGCACTATGTAGGTTTTTTGTTCCTTCTTTGTTGAAGTGAGATTAAGCTTAGTTGTGATTTCCTTTTTTGTTGCCTACCATGTGGCTCCAATATAATTGGCTTATCTTTTTGAAAAATTACCTTTAGATTAATTTGTTAAAAGAAAAAAATAATAGAATATGAACTTAAGTTACTTTACAGAAGAGCATCAGGCCTTCAGAGAAAGTTTAAAAGATTTTTTGCAAAAAGAAGTGGTTCCTCACATTGAAAAATGGGAAAAAACAGGAACAATAGAACGTTTTATCTGGAAAAAATTTGGTAATATGGGTTACTTCGGGATTAATTATCCAGAGGCTTATGGCGGAATGAATCTTGATTTGTTCTACACGGTTATTTTTCTTGAGGAATTGCAAAAAATTAAATCATCAGGTTTTGCTGCAGCAATGTGGGCGCATGCGTATTTAGCTATGACGCATTTAAATGCTGAAGGTGATGATAGAATCAAGCAAGATTATCTTGCACCAAGTATTGCTGGTGAAAAAATAGGCGCTTTGTGTATATCAGAACCTTTTGGAGGAAGTGATGTGGCAGGAATGCGCACTACGGCAATTAAAAAAGGCGATAAGTATATTATAAATGGATCTAAAACATTTATTACCAATGGTGTTTACGCTGATTATTATATTGTTGCTGCTAAAACAAATCCAGAGTTGGGTAATAAAGGAATTAGTATCTTTTTGATGGATACCAATTTAAAAGGTATTTCTGCTTCTAAGCTTGATAAGTTAGGTTGGAGAGCTTCTGATACCGCTGAAATTGCGTTTGATAATGTGGAACTTCCTGCTGAAAACCTGATGGGTGAAGAAGGAAAAGGTTTTCCGTACATTATGCAACACTTTGCGCTTGAGCGTTTAATAATGGCAATCAATGCGCACGCTAGAGCGGAGTACGCGATTGATTATACTATTGATTACATGTCAGAGAGAGAGGCTTTCGGTAAAAAAATAAATAAATTTCAAGCCTTGCGTCATACACTTGTAGAGCACGCAACTGAAGTAGAGCACTGTAAAATTTTTAATTATGCCGCAGTTGCTCGTTTGGATAAAGGAGAATATGTAGTAAAAGAAGCTACGATGGCGAAACTAAAATCGACTAAAGTCGCTGATGAAGCTATTTATAGTTGTTTGCAAATGTTAGGTGGTTATGGATACATGGAAGAATATCCTTTGGCACGTTTGTTTAGAGATAGTCGACTAGGGCCTATCGGTGGAGGAACATCAGAAATCTTAAAAGAAATTTTGGGAAAAATGATTATTGATGATAAAAGTTATGAGCCAGCTGTGAAATAGTTATAAAAATATATGAAATGTCTTTGTTGAGAATTTCTTAGACGATATTTTAGAGAAGGAAGAAAGGAGCGACGATTGTGTTTGCTCCTTTTTTTGTGTGAAGGATAGTAGTGGAAATCCTTTTGTGAAGCGTTGCGGAATAAAAGATTGTAACGAATAGCCTGACGGCACTATCCCTAGATTGGTAGTGGAGTTAAATGTGTTTAGTGCCGGCACACCAAAATAAAATGAAGAAGAGTAGGGATTAAACGAAAAATAATAACTACTTTTGCACACTTAAAGAAAGGGGGTGTCTATATTATGTTAATTATACCAATTAAAGACGGAGAAAATATCGATAGAGCATTAAAGCGCTATAAAAGAAAATTTGATAAAAC
>CAZMHK010000211.1:0-2835 GCA_964566045.1 uncultured Flavobacterium sp. | reverse complement strand
CATAGGTTTGTGAAACCCTTTCATTTGCAGTAATGTCAACAAATATACTGTTGCGTAAATTGAGGTCTTTAGCTGTTTTGAAAAACAGAGAAGCATCAGCTGCATCACCTGTGTCTAGCAAAAATTGCCATTCTTTTAAAGAAATTCCGTCTTCGTCAAAATACATTTTGCGTGAGTTTGATAAAGCAATAACACGTAAGTTAATTTTTAATTTTTCTTTAAGAAATTTTTTTTGTTGGTGAATTTGTTCAATGAATTTTTCACCCACATTACCCACACCCATCACAAATAGATTCAATTGCTTGGTGTTTTCTTCAAAGAAGTTTTCGTGAAGCGTGTTTAAAGCCTTTTTTACATCACGCTCATTTATTACTGCGGATATGTTTCGTTCTGATGCACCTTGAGCAATAGCTCGAATATTGACGTTGTTTTTACCCAAAGTACTAAACATTCGGCCACTCAAACCTTGATGGTTTTTCATGTTTTCACCAACCAGAGCGATAATGCATAAGTTTTTTTCAACTATGCAAGGTTGAATTTTATTTTGCGAAATTTCTATTTCAAAGGCTTTGTTAATGGCATTTTCAGCCATATCTGCATCTGAATTTAAAATTCCAATACAAATAGAATGTTCCGATGAAGCTTGCGTGATAAAAATTACGTTTATGTTTTTTTGCGAAAGCACTTCAAAAAGACGTTTTGATGAACCGGAAACACCAATCATTCCTGAACCTTCCAAAGTTACCAATGTAATGGCATCGATGTGAGTGATGCCTTTTACGGGATTGTTTTGCGTAAAAATGTCATTCGAAACATAGGTACCAATTGCAGTGGGTTCGAAGGTGTTTTTAATCAAAATAGGAATATTCTCGCGTAAAACGGGTTGAATTGTTGGCGGATAAAGTACTTTGGCTCCAAAATGAGACAATTCCATAGCTTCTTGATACGATAAGTTTGCAATAGGTTTAGCTTGCTTTACGATTTTAGGATTTGCAGTAAACATACCATTTACATCAGTCCAAATTTCTAATTGATGCGCTCGCAAGGCTGCTGCAAGTATTGCTGCCGTATAATCTGAACCTCCACGACCCAAAGTAGTGGTAATACCTTCTGTTGAAGCAGCTATAAATCCAGGCATAACTACAACTTCCTGATTGTTTGTTTGAAAGTATTCTTGAATTAGAGCATTCGTTACCTCAAAATTCACGCTTGCCTTTCCGAAATTACTATCAGTTTTAATAAGTTCGCGACTGTCTTTGTAACCGCTATTTTTTATTTTTTGCTGTAAAGCTTCAGAAATAATGTATGCTGAAAGTAGTTCACCAAAACTCAGTATTGTATCTGATGTTCTAGTAGATAGCTCGCCCAGCAAGAAACAGCCATCCAATAAAGTTTCAAGATGATTGATGATGCGCTTAATATGACTCAATAAAGCGCTTTGCTCGCTCACAGGAATCAAAGCTTTAAGTGCTTCTAAATGTTTGGTTTCTATTTCGGCTACTATTTCTTTGAATAGATCGTCTCCTTGTGCTGCCTTTTGCGATGCGATTTGTAGTAAATCAGTGACTTTACTAAATGCAGAAACAACTACAACTAAGCGTTCTCCTGATCTTGATTCTTCAATTATTTCTAAAACTAATTTTATGTTTTGTGCATTGGCTACCGATGTGCCACCAAATTTTAAGACTTTCATGTGTTGTAATGTGTAAAGTTGTGTGCTGTATTTGTGTTAATGACATTGTATTTTATTGTTGTAAATACCTTTTTACAACTGTAGTTCGGTCTCTTTGTAAATAGGAGACAAATAAAAATACTTGATTATATGTAGATTGTTTACCCCAAAGGGGTAGTGGTAGTTGTAGTAAACGTCATGGTAGTAACCGCCTCAATTGAGATCGATTTAGAAGAAGCTGGTATGTGATTTTTTCGTTCCATGATTGTTTTCAAAAATAAGGTTTTTTGTAGAAATGAAAGTCTAAAGTGCTCTTTTTGTGAATATTTGATTATTGTAGTTATAAAATAAGAATTGCTAAATATTGGTTGTTTTTAGTACGGTCATATCTCAGTATTCGTATTTATACTTCTTTTTTGATCAGGAAATGTTAGGAAATAAATGAAGGTCTTTAGCAGATATAACACCCAAAAATGATAATTTGCTTCTAGTTCTAGCTGTTAACTCCAATAGAAAATGTTTACATCATTTGAACTTTTTACCAGAATTATTAAGATTTGTTGAAGCTTTTTTTGAAATAAAATGCAACTGGTATTGTGTAATCCTAAAGAATTAATCACTTTTACTTTCCAAATAGAAAACCGATGAATTCAACGCATTATATTACAAGTGAAACTCTTGATTTTGATTTGTTACATGAAATAATCACTCAAGATAAAAAACTTTGCTTATCAGAGGAGAGTAAAGACAAAATTTTATGTTGTAGAACTTACTTAAACAAAAAAATGGAATTGCAAGCAGCACCCATTTATGGTATCAATACAGGTTTTGGATCACTTTGTAATGTCAAAATTTCTAACGATAACTTAGCACAATTACAAGAAAATTTAGTCAAGTCGCATGCTTGTGGTGCCGGAAATAAGGTTCCTTCTGCCATTGTGCAGCTTATGTTACTTTTAAAAATTCAGTCTTTGAGTTATGGATATTCCGGTGTACAACTCGAAACGGTTGAGCGTTTGATTGCCTTGTACAACAATAAAATTTGGCCTGTGGTATATGAACAAGGTTCATTAGGGGCATCGGGCGATTTGGCTCCGCTAGCTCATTTGGCATTGCCATTACTAGGAGAAGGCGAGGTGTATTTTAAGGGCAAAATAGTTCCG
>CAZMHK010000210.1:0-2886 GCA_964566045.1 uncultured Flavobacterium sp. | reverse complement strand
TTAAAGTTGTCAATTGGCTTCTTCATTCGAAAAATTACCAATTTAAGATCGCAAAGTTCGTAAAGATTTAAGCAACTTTCACTATTTACTTTATCAATTTTGCCCCAAGCGAATTAGTTATTTCTCATAATAAAAAAATTAGACAACCATTGAAAAGCAATAAAAGCTATGATATAAATAGTACTAAAAATAGAATACAACTCATTAGTAGCAACTACGACTGCAATTGAGGCAAATCCTAAAAGGGCTAAACCAATGGCATAACTTGCAAAAAACAGTCTTGGCTTTGCATACAACTTACCCAACGGCAGCATCATCGAAAACCCAAATGCGATTAAAACGGTACCCAAATTCATGTTTACAAACAATACTCCAAGACCAACAAGCAGCATGAGCAAACTACCGCCTACCCAGTTGGCACATTTTATTTCTGTGCTAGTAAGCAAATGTTTGCCATACGGATTTAAGCGAAATAACAAATTACTCAATGGTGCAATCACCCATGTGGAGAAAGCAAAAATGGCTAACAATACAATTATTGGTGACAAATAAGTATCTAAAACTTCGTTTGTATTTGCCAAAGCGCGCAACCCTTTTGTCGATAAGTAGAAACCTATGATAAAAACCCACTGATTTTTAGAGGTCATGTTTTGCATCCAAAAACTATAACGCAAAAACCAACGGTACAAAATGTATTTGGCTTTAAGTGCCTCTGCCATTCCCGCTTGTGCGTACTCGGAGTTAGGATTATTTTTAAGGGATTCTCTAAAATGAATCAGAGCCTTGTCATTTTGACCTTTTTCAAGCAAACCCCAGCCATAATTGGCGTGGGTGTTGGCATTGTTTGGATCTTGTTCTAAAGCTTCTTCAATAGTAGCGAATGAATCTTCTTTTCGGTTGAGTTTTAGCAAGGCCGTGCTGCGAACATTGAGTCCTAAAATATGCGAGGCATCAATTGCGAGTGCTTGATTTGCCGCTTCTAGTGCTGCCGTAAAATCTTTTTTTATATTCAAAATAAAACCTTGAAGCGCATAATAATCCGGTTCATAAGGATCTAAAATCAAGGCTTCGTTCAATACTTGCAACGCAGCATCTGGCTGACTTTTTTCCAGTAAAATACGTGCTTTGGTATGGTATAACGGGTCAAAATCAGGATCTAAACCAATGGCATCATTTACTATTGAAAGCGCCTCTTCAATGCGATCACTATCAATTTTTATTTCGGCCAACATCAGTAAACATTGTATGTTGCCCGGCTCCATTGCCAAAACTTCAAGTATACTTTTCTCTGCTTCGGCATATCGCTTTTGTTGAAAAAGAACATAGGCCCTTTCCATGATTACATCCGTCATCGGTATTATTTTTTTATTTTTAAAAACTGTAAAATAGGATCATATAATCCCGACTCGTTGG
Source organism: uncultured Flavobacterium sp. (assembly GCA_964566045.1). Taxonomy (GTDB): domain Bacteria; phylum Bacteroidota; class Bacteroidia; order Flavobacteriales; family Flavobacteriaceae; genus Flavobacterium. The sequence goes on along the minus strand of CAZMHK010000210.1, from coordinate 1,473 downwards.
CGTACAAAGCAAAATTCTTCGCCGTTTGAAACCACTCTTTGGTACTCGGTTTGTGTTTTTTTGATGCTTCAATTAAATCCTGATTCCCTAGCGGTTCGGGAATTCCAGTTTTAAAAGCAACTTCCAACTTTTTTTCGATAGCAATATCAATTACAGCACCAATGTCAGCCCCTGAAAAATCAGTGAGCGACTTGACTACTTTTTTGTAATCGATTTGTTGCAGTGGTTTGTCTTTTAACTTAATTTCCAAAATTGATTCTTTGGCAGCATCATCTGGTGGTGGTACAAAAATAATACGATCAAATCGGCCTGGACGTCTAAATGCATTATCCAAATGCCAAGGCGCGTTGGTTGCTCCCAAAATTAGCACCCCATCATTTGAGGTATCAACCCCATCTAACTCTTGTAAAAACTGATTGATTAATACTTTGCTGCTGGAATGTTTCATATCATTACGGCTGGCGCCAAGAGCATCGATCTCATCAAAAAATAAAACACAAGGCGTGTTGCGACGGGCATATTCAAAAACTTCATGCAAATTTTTCTCGCTATTACCCACCCACATATCTAAAATATCATTCAACCCAACGGTAATAAAATTGGCATTGATTTGACCAGCGGTAGCTTTGGCAATAAAAGTTTTTCCGCAACCGGGAGGACCGTATAATAAAATTCCTCCACCCGTTTTTTTACCATACGATTTGTACAAATCAGCAAAATTCAAAGGATGAATAATTTTCATTTCAATTTCCTTTTTCACTTCTTCCATTCCGCCCACATGTTCAAAATTGATAGCAGGTTTGGTCGTTATAAAAGCTTTTTCAATCGCTTCATTAGCATCTTCATCATTGGTACCGAATGGTTTTGCCTCTGTCAAAGTACTTCTTTTTAAAATAGCATCTAACTCTTCATCTTGAAATTGAGGTTGTATCGCTAGAATTTTTTGATAGCTTTCGACAGCATCAGCAATCGAGTTTTCTTGAACCAAAACGCGTGTATACAAAAGCAAGGCACTCACATTTGAAGGCTGAATGCGCAAAACGTCTTCTAAAATAACGATACTTTTGGAGTAAGCCGCTTGCTGAAAATAGACAGACGACAAACCTAATTTGGCCTCAATATGATTGGAATCTAAGTTTAAGATGGCCAAATAATGCGCCTCTGCCTCTGGAAAACGTATTTTTTTTGCTAAAGTGTTGGCAAGCAACAACCTCAAGGGAATATTGTTGGGTGAAAACTGCAAGGCTTCTTCTAAGCTATCGATAGTATCCATTACGGGTATATTTTTAAATTTTGAATAACGAATTTAGGACTTCTTTTTCAATTCTGTCACAAATTACTTTTAAAAATCAATCTAAATCTTCTTTTCAGGCTGTTCAGTAAAAAAGCAATATGTATCAAAAAAATTCAAATTTTAAGCTTTTCAAAGTCCACTAAAAACCATTGATGAAATAAACTCCAACCACAATTATT
>CAZMHK010000209.1:0-2895 GCA_964566045.1 uncultured Flavobacterium sp. | reverse complement strand
AAATTAATAACTAATTAAAAATAATGGCTTAAAATCAAAATATGAAGGTTATTTTTAATAGTTAAAAATAATACTTTTAAAAAATAAAATAGGAATTACTAATAATAACAAAACTCCCGATTAAAGGAGTTTTAGTATTAGTAATATCTATAATCAAAAAAGTGATTTTCTAATTTAGTAAAGCAAGCACTTTTTCGTTTTTTTCTACATTTTTCAATTCTGCTAAAACAGTTTCAAATAAAACTAAATTTTGAGAATCATTTTTCAAATTCAAAATTGCGGCAACTCGTACCAAAGCCAACTGACTTTTTAACGACATTGCATAAAATTTTTGAACCAACTCTGCATCAAGAGAATTGATTTCAACTTTATCAGAATGTTGCACAACCAAATTAGCAAACAACAACGCATTGTTATCGTTTTTGATATTTTTGACAACCGTTTGCACTAACAAACTATAGTTATCAACACTCTTAATGTTTCCAATAATAGGAATTAAAAGAGCAGCTGCAGCAGTTTCATCTTTTTCTTTCACGTACTTATTCAGATCTTTTTGAGTATTCATCAAAAGATTTTCTTCTTTTTTACCTTTTTCTTCCCAAGCATCTTTTAATCCAACAGTTTTGTTGAAAATAATGTTATCTGCAGAACTGTCTTTATCAACATTAAAGTATCCTAAACGTTGAAATTGAAACTTCTCACCTGCTTTCACAGTAGCCAAACTAGGCTCTACGTATCCTTTTACAACCTGAAGTGAATTCGGATTCATAAAATCCAAGAAGTTTTTATCTTTATGACTGTCAGGAGCTTGGTCTAAAAATAATCTGTCATATAAACGAACTTCAGTTTCTAAAGCATGAGCAACTGAAACCCAGTGCAAAGTTCCCGCAACTTTACGTTGGCTAGCTTCACTTCCACTTCCACTCTTGCTATCTGCATCATAAGTAGCGTGAATTTCAATAATTTCTCCTGAATCATCTTTTACAACAGACTCACCTTTAATGATATAAGCGTTTTTTAAACGTACTTCACGACCGATACTTAATCTAAAAAATTTAGCAGGAGCATCTTCTAAAAAGTCTTCTCTTTCAATAAACAATGTCTTTGAAAAAGGCACTTTTCTAAAACCAGCACTTTCATCTTCTTGATTATTCTCAGCATCCAACCACTCTTCTTGACCTTCAGGATAGTTGGTAATAACCAATTTCACAGGATCTAAAACAGCCATTACGCGTGGTGCAGTTTTGTTTAAATCTTCGCGTAAGCAAAATTCTAACAACGAATAATCGATGATATTTTCACGTTTTGCAACACCAATAATTTCGCAAAATTTACGAATAGAATTTGCAGTATAACCTCTTCTGCGTAAACCAGAAATAGTTGGCATTCTAGGATCATCCCAACCGTTTACAATATTTTCTTGAACCAATTGGAGTAATTTACGCTTACTCATTACAGTATAATTCAGGTTCAAACGAGCAAATTCGTATTGATTCGGACGCACTTTTGCATCGTCATAAAATTGATCCAAAAACCAGTTGTACAACTCACGGTGCATTACAAATTCTAGCGTACAAATCGAATGTGAAATTTGTTCTATAAAATCGCTTTCACCGTGTGCGTAATCATACATTGGATAAATTTTCCAATCGTTTCCTGTTCTATGATGATGACGATGTAACACTCTATACATCAACGGATCACGCATCAACATATTGGTAGAAGCCATATCAATTTTGGCACGTAAAACATGACTTCCTTCTGGAAAATCACCATTTTTCATACCTTCAAATAATGCTAAATTTTCTTCAACTGAACGATTTCTATTAGGTCCATCAACACCTGGTTGCGTAGGTGTACCTTTTTGAGCAGCCATTTCTTCAGAAGACTGACTATCTACATACGCCTTTCCGTTTTTAATCATCGTTACAGCCCAATCATACAATTGTTGAAAGTAATCAGATGCGTAACGTTCTTCAGCCCATTCAAAGCCCAACCATTGCAAATCTTCTTTAATCGCATCTACATATTCTTGCTCTTCTTTGGCAGGATTAGTATCATCAAAACGCAAATTTACTGGCGCATTGTACTTTAAACCCAAACCAAAATTCAAGCAAATAGACTTAGCGTGACCAATATGCAAATAGCCATTTGGTTCAGGTGGAAAACGAAAACGCAAAGACTCTTTCGGGAAACCGTTCGATATACTGTCTTCTATGATTTGTTCTATAAAATGGAGTGATTTTTCTTCAGTTGACATTTTTTTGTTTTATTTTAGCAAAGATAAAAAAAGCAAGTTTAAAATGGTTTAAAGTTTAAGCTTTAAAGTCTCTTAAGTTAACTTTCAACCTTAAACCTCAAACTTTAAACAAAAAAATAATGGGAATTATAACATTAAAAAACATCCGTACTTATTCGTACCACGGATGTTTGATTGAAGAATCAAAAATAGGATCAGATTACTTGGTAAACCTTGATATTACAACTGATTTAGCAACGTCTCGCCTATCTGATCAACTAGCAGATACAGTAGATTATGTATTGTTAAATCACATAGTAGTGACTGAAATGGCAATTCGTTCGAATTTATTAGAGCATGTAGCTGACCGAATCATCAAACGTATTTTTAACGAAAGCCAAAGTGTTACGAGAGCACGCGTGCAAGTATCAAAATTAAATCCGCCAATTGGTGGTGATGTTGAAGCAGTTACCATCGAAATTGAAGAATTCCGTTCTTAAAACTAAAAGTGCTTTACTAGTTCAAAAAAATATTTTTAAAAGTTTTAAAGTGAATACTTTTAAACATTAAAGTTTTTAAGTACTTTTGCCATCCGTTAAACAATGGCGTCGTGGCCGAGCGGCTAGGCTGGGCTCTGCAAAAGCTCCTACTCCGGT
>CAZMHK010000208.1:0-2989 GCA_964566045.1 uncultured Flavobacterium sp. | reverse complement strand
TTACGTAGGTGGCGGCTGTCCTCCTATTGAAACTCCTCAGGGCTGGCTGCTCATTTACCACGGAGTAAAAGAGGGAATCAATGGATATATCTATTCGGCTTGTGCCGCATTACTTGATTTAGAGAATCCTAAAATCGAGCTTGCACGTTTGCCTTACCCTTTATTCTTCCCTCAGGTAGAATGGGAATTAAAAGGAGAGGTAAACAATGTGTGTTTCCCAACAGGAGCAGCTGTTTTCGACGATGTTTTATACATCTACTACGGAGCTGCAGATGAACGTATTGCCTGCGCATCAGTATCATTATCAGGATTAATCAACGAACTATTACTTTATACCACTCAAGATGTTAAATAAAATCAAAACCAATCGTAACAATAACTTTTCAGATAATAACAGAAAATCTTTTGGTTTAGAAGCAAAGCCAATTCTTGAAAAAAAGAAAATGCCAAAGGTTTTATTTATCACGACTTATCCCCCTCGTGAATGCGGTATTGCTACCTATTCCCAAGATTTAATCGGATCGATAAACAACAAATTCAAAAACACTTTCGATATTCAAATTGCAGCGCTTGAAACGCAACATCAAAAACATGAATATCCTGCGGAGGTCCGTTATGTTTTAGAAACTACTAATCCGATTTCTTACCAAAAACTGGCGCAAAATATAAACGAAAACAAAACTATAGAAGTAGTTATTGTACAACATGAATTTGGCTTGTTTAAAAATAATGAAAACGATTTTATTCTGTTTTTGAAAACAATTCGAAAACCTATCATTCTAGTTTTTCACACCGTACTACCCAATCCCGATGTGTTTTTGAAACAAAACATTGCCGAAATGGAAGCGTTGGTGCATTTTTTTATTGTAATGACAAATGCATCGGCCAAATTATTAGAAGATAATTACGGCATTTCGAAAAACAAAATTACGGTAATCCCTCACGGTACACACTTGGTAAAACATGCTGACAAAGAAATTTTGAAAGACAAATACAACTTGTCAGGCAGAAAAATAATTTCAACATTCGGTTTGTTAAGCTCAGGAAAATCAATTGAAACAACTTTGAATGCAATGCCGTTTTTGGTAGAAAAAAATCCGACGCTACTTTTTCTTATTATAGGCAAAACACATCCAACGGTTGTAAAAGAAGAAGGTGAAGCCTACCGCAAAAGTTTAGAACAAAAAATTGAAGACTTGGGAATTCAAGCGCATGTAAAATTCATTAACAGCTACTTGCCTCTTGCCGAATTATTAGACTATTTACAACTGACAGATATTTATTTATTTACTTCAAAAGATCCTAACCAAGCAGTGAGCGGCACCTTTTCGTATGCTATTAGTTGCGGCTGTCCTGTTATCTCTACACCTATTCCGCATGCATTTGAACTGCTACAAGATGGAGGCGGTATCATTATAGATTTTGAAAATTCAGCACAACTGCAAAAGCAAGCAGCAATTTTATTAGGCAATACGGCACTACGAAACGAAATTTCAAGCGCAGGCATTCACAAAATGGCGCCAACTGCATGGGAAAACGCTGCAATAGCACATACTTTGTTGGTGTCAAGATTAATTCATACCAAATCACGATTGCAATATAAAATTCCTGCCATCAAGTTGGATCACCTAAAAAATATGACTACGCCTTTTGCAATGATTCAATTTTCAGTAATCAACAAACCTGATTTAAATAGCGGTTACACCTTAGATGACAATGCAAGAGCTCTAGTTGCTTATTGCCAGCATTATCGATTAACAAAAGATGAAGCCGACTTAAAGTACATCACTCAATATTACCAGTTTATAGATTTTTGTCAACAAAAAGACGGTACTTTTTTGAATTATGTAAATGAAAATAAAAAATTCACTACTCAAAACGATGAGAATTTAGAAGATTCAAACGGAAGAGCTATTTGGGCTCTGGGATTTTTGATTTCAATGCAAGACTTCATACCAAATGAATTGCTTATAGAGGCCAAGAAAAGCATGCAAAATGCTCTTAACGTTGCTACAAAAATACATTCTACTCGAGCAATGGCATTTATCATTAAAGGCATTTATTACAGCACCAAAAATGAGATGCATTTTAAAAATACAGCTATTTTAAAAGTGTTAGCCAACCGATTGGTTCAAATGTACAAACACGAATCAAAAGAAAATTGGTCATGGTTCGAAAGCTATTTAACCTATGGCAACAGTATACTTCCTGAAGCCATACTTTGCGCTTACTTAGCAACTGGAGAATTAATTTATAAAGATATTGCCAAAACATCTTTCGACTTTTTAGTATCAAAAACAATTACTAAAAATAGTATCAAAGTAATTTCTAATAAAGGTTGGCTACACAGCCACAAAGCAGAAAACACGGCCATTGGTGGCGAACAACCTATTGATGTGGCCTATACAATTTTAGCACTTGCTAAATTTTACGAAACATTTAAAAGTAGCGACTATTTACAAAAAATGGAGACTGCTTTTAGTTGGTTCTTGGGAAACAATCATTTACACCAAATTATGTACAATCCGTGTACAGGTGGTTGTTATGATGGTTTAGAAGAAGATTACATCAATTTGAATCAAGGTGCCGAATCAACTGTGAGTTACTTGATGGCACGACTCACAATAGCGACTTACAAAGAAGAAATCGAGAATAAAAAATCTCTTGTCAACCTGAATAAAAGTAAAATTTTAAAAATTATTCATTAGCATTAATTTTTTAAACTCTCTCTTCACTTTGGTAAAAGCACACCAATAAATGAAAGATGAATTAGTGCGAGCGAAAAAAAATTAATCACAAAAAATAACAATCATGAAAGCAATCTCAAAAAAAATGACAGCCGAAATAACATCGGCATTAGCAGCAGCAACACTTGTAAATACTACTGCCAAAAAAATGATGAAAAAGATTGATACAACTGCTAAAAAAATGGCTAAAACAATCACCAAAAAAATGGATGCTTCTGCAAAAAAATCAAAAAAGGACATAG
>CAZMHK010000207.1:0-3022 GCA_964566045.1 uncultured Flavobacterium sp. | reverse complement strand
AAAGCATATTCTGTAATTGTTGGATCAATACCTCTTTCAACTCGGAAAGACGCATCAGTATTCAATTGATGTCTTTTAGCTGTTTTACGAACACTAACAGGGTTAAAATAAGCGCTTTCTAAGAAAATAGAGTTCGTACTTTCTGAAACGCCTGATTTTTTTCCACCAAAAACCCCTGCAATGCAAAGCGGCCCTTTTTCATCGCAAATCATCAAATCTTCTTCATGTAGTGTGCGCTCAACGTCATCTAGAGTAACAAATTTTGTTCCTGCAGGAAGAGTTTGTACAATCACTTTACCGTTGATTTTAGCGGCATCAAAAGCATGTAGAGGCTGACCAAGATCATGTAAAACATAATTGGTAACGTCGACTACATTGTTTTTTGGTGTTAAACCAATTGCTTTTAATCTGTTTTGCAACCAAGCTGGTGATGGTTTTATTTCGATTCCTGAAATTGTAACACCACAGTATCTTGGAGCTAATTTGCTTTCTTTAACATCAACATCTATTTTTAAAGTGCGCTTGTCTATTCTAAAATTACTCACAGATGGAGTGATTAGTTCAACGCTAATTCCTTTTTGTAGCATTCCTGCTCTTAAGTCACGTGCTGTTCCCCAATGACTCATGGCGTCTGCACGGTTTGGTGTTAATCCAATTTCAAAAACTTCATCGTTTTCTATTTTAAACACCGTTGCAGCTGCTGTGCCAGGAACTAGTGCTTCGTCAAGAATCATAATTCCGTCATGACTATTGCCTAATCCTAATTCGTCTTCGGCACAAATCATACCGTGGCTTTCTTGACCTCTGATTTTTCCTTTTTTGATGGTAAATGCTTCGCCATTAGCATCGTATAAAACGGTTCCAATAGTAGCAACCGGTACTTTTTGTCCAGCGGCTACGTTGGCTGCTCCACAAACAATTTGTACTGGAGTTCCAGTTCCCAAATCAACAGTAGTTACCTTTAATCGATCAGCGTCAGGGTGTTGTACGCAGGTTAACACATGACCTACCACAATACCCTCTAAGCCTCCTTTTACAGATTGGTATTTTTCAACACCTTCTACTTCAAGACCTAAATCGGTCAATAAAGAAGATGTTTCCTCTGAATTCCAGTCTGTTTTAATAAATTGCTTTAACCAGTTGTATGATATTTTCATGTGATAATTTTAATAAAAGTGCAAAGAGTTTCATTTTTCGAAACGGTTTGCAAATATAAGGATTGAAGCGTGTAGAAAGAAACAATTTTTTTGCTTTTTTAAACGGTATCGATAGTATTGAATAGTTGTTGTTTTACTGTGTAAAAACCTAATTAAATGTGAAATATGTAATAAATAGTTCTTAAAAAAATGTATTTGAAAATTTTATGCTACTAGTTGATGAAATTGTGCTATAATTTAAGAATTTATAAAATTAGTTTTGAACAAACTTAAAAAACTACAACTATGGATAGTGTGTTCAAAAGACCTGAATTTAAGGCAAAATATGATAATTATATTGGCGGTAAATTTGTTGCGCCACTAGGTGGAACTTATTTTGATGTTGTTTCACCAATTGATGGAAAAGTGTTTACGCAAGCAGCTCATTCTAATAAAGCGGATCTTGATTTGGCTGTCGATACGGCTCATGATGCTTTCAAAACTTGGGGAAAAACATCAGTAACCGAGAGAAGTGTTCTATTAAATAAAATTGCCCAAATAATCGAAGATAATTTAGAATATTTAGCAATTGTTGAAACCATAGACAACGGAAAAGCAGTTCGTGAAACTCTAGCGGCCGATTTGCCTTTGGCAATAGATCATTTTAGATATTTTGCAAGTGTAATCCGAGCTGAAGAAAGCTCAATAACCGAGTTAGATTCGCAAACAGTTTCGATTGCATTAAGCGAACCTCTTGGAGTTGTAGCTCAAATTATTCCTTGGAATTTCCCTATTTTAATGGCAGTTTGGAAACTGGCTCCAGCACTTGCAGCAGGAAATACTGTAGTGCTTAAACCAGCTGAGAGTACTCCGATATCAATTTTGATCTTAATGGAATTGATTGGGGATGTATTGCCTCCCGGAGTTGTAAACATCGTTAATGGATTTGGTTCTGAATTAGGAAGAGCATTGGTAACTAATAAAAAAGTTTCTAAAGCCGCCTTTACTGGATCAACTCCTACAGGACGATTGGTTATGCAATATGCTACAGAGAATATTATTCCTGTAACTTTAGAACTTGGCGGGAAATCACCAAATATTTTTATGAAATCGGTGGCTGATGCCGATGATGAATTTTTTGATAAAGCAGTCGAAGGAGCCGTTATGTTTGCATTAAACCAAGGCGAAATTTGTACCTGTCCATCACGTTTATTGGTACACGAAGACATCTATGATAAATTTATTGCCAAAGTAATTGAACGTACCGAAGCAATTGCAACAGGACATCCTTTGGATAAAAATACCATGATGGGTGCGCAAACTTCGATGATTCAGAAGGAAAAAATTCTATCCTACATTAAATTAGGAAAAGAAGAAGGAGCAGAGCTGCTTACTGGCGGTTTCGAAAACACTCACGACGGGGAATTAGAAGGCGGATATTACATTAAACCAACTCTTTTTAAAGGGCATAACAAAATGAGAATCTTTCAAGAGGAAATTTTTGGACCAGTTTTGGCCGTGACTACTTTTAAAACAACTGAAGAAGCTATCGAAATTGCAAATGACACCATTTATGGTTTGGGTGCTGGTTTATGGACGCGCGACGCTCACGAAATTTATCAAGTTCCTAGAGCTATTCAAGCTGGTCGTGTTTGGATTAATCAGTACCATTCATATCCTGCGGGAGCTCCGTTTGGAGGCTACAAACAATCAGGAATTGGTCGTGAAAACCATAAAATGATGTTGGGTCATTACCGTCAGACTAAAAATATGCTTATTTCTTACGATAAAAATAAGTTAGGATTTTTTTAATTGGTTACAATAGGTTGTTCAATTCAAAACCTGGCAAGTACTTCAATTTGCCAGGTTTTATTTTAAAGACTATA
>CAZMHK010000206.1:0-3050 GCA_964566045.1 uncultured Flavobacterium sp. | reverse complement strand
AGTTTCAAATTTTTTTTTATTTTTTTTTTAAGAAATGCAAAACCAAAAGAGAAGTATCTCCGTAAATGACAAAACAAAGTAAAACATTAAACAAAAACATTATGATTAAAAAACAATTAGTTTTATTGCTAGCAGTGACAACTTTTGGTTGTATCTCTACTGCTTTTTCACAAAGCCCAATTAGCGGTTTTATGCAAGGTAAAGGAAAAGGAAATGTGGCCCTTTCGTACAGTTCAGAAAAATACGAGAATGTTTTCTTAGTTCCTCAAGAAGTTGAAGGTGTACCTGTATTTAATGATGTTAAAATCAACAGTGCATCCATCTATGGTGTTTACGGGATCTCAGATCAAGTAGATGTTGTTATGGTTTTACCATACATCACTGCTACCGGAAATGCATCCCAAGAAGTATTAACAAATAACAACTTTGAGAACGAAAGAAAAGGACTTCAAGATGTTTCTGTTTTTGTGAAATACAGTCCGTTTTATTTTGATTTTGGCCAATCATCCCTGAGATTAATTGGAGCTTTAGGTTTAAAAACTCCGCTAGGTGATTACAAAGTAGATGAAGGTTTACAGTCAATCATTGCTATCGGAAACAGAGCAACGACAGTAAGTACAACAGGTATGGCGATGTTCAAAATGAATTCAGGTTTATTTGCGTCAGGTCAATTTGCAGGAAATTTTGCTTCTGATGAAGTACCAAATTCTTTTTCAAGTGAAGTAAAATTGGGTTACGCTGCGAACAAATTTTACGCTGATGCCTTTGTTGCCAATCAAACTTCTACAGGCGGTGTGGATATTCTTGGCGAGGGATTCACTGGATTTTTCCCTGCTACCAAAGTTAACTACACAAAAATTGGTCTAAACTTATACACACCAATTACAGAAGGAATCGGAATCTCTGCTGGTGCAAGCACAGTTGTTGAAGGTAGAAACGTAGGAAAAGCAACTGGAATTTACGGCGGTTTAGTATACAAATTTTAATTACAAAAATAGAAACAAATGAAAAACATAAACTTTAAAAATATAGCTGTTGCCTTTAGTTTTATGGCTGTTTTAACGGCTTGCGACAATGATTACCAAGATGAAAAACCAAGTATTGCAGCCATTGCTGTTGCAAACGCTAACTTTAGTACTTTAGAAGGAGCAGCCATTCAAGGTGGTGTTGCAGGAGTTTTAAGTAACAGCAACCCTAATGATCCTTCAGGGAAATATACAGTTTTTGCACCAACAAATGATGCCTTCGCAAAATTAGGTTTGGTAAATAGCGGTAGTCTTGGTGCATTACAAAATAGTTTTTTAACCACTACTTTGTTGTACCACGTATCAAATGGAAGTCTTATGGCTAATCAAATCACAGCTGGAGGTACATCTGCATCTGCATTAAGTATCAACAGACGTTTTATCAGTAGAGGAAATGATTTGTACATCAATGGATCTAAAATTATCCTAACGAATGTTGCAGCAAGTAACGGAACTGTACATGCTATAGATAAGGTAATGATTGCTACTGGTGTTGATATTGTACAATCTGCTATTTTATTAAAAGATTCTAAAGTTTTTAAATCTCCAGAACTTACGTTTTTAGTACAAGCTGTAGTTTCTTCAGGATTGGCACCTGTGCTAGCTGATCCAGCAAACAATTTCACGATTTATGCACCAACTGATGCAGCTTTTAAAGCAGCTGGATTTGCAACCATCCAAGATGTTGCAAATGCTCCAAGAGCAGTTTTACAACAAGTATTACTAAATCACGCTATCAGCGGTGGTAAATTCACATCAGAGCAAACTTCAACGACAGCAATGACAGCTGGAGGCGGAACACTTACTTACAGTCCATTTTTAGATGGCGTGTTCACTGTAAAAAGTAACGGAATAACAACACCTGCCAATATGGTGATTCCAGATATTCAATGTTCTAACGGTGTAGTACACATCATTGATAGAGTGTTACTTCCTTAATTTGATAATATTCATAAAAAAATAGTCTTACGCTCGTAAGACTATTTTTTTTTTTTAATATCCCTCTGACCAACTAAATCTGTCGTTCACGATATTTTCTTTTTCCTTTTTCATATGGGATAAAAATGCAGAAGCAATTGGCGCATGTTTTTTACCTTTCGGCCAAATCAAACTCCACATTGTTTTAACAGGTAATCCTTTGTAAGGAATTATTTGAAGTTCTTCATTTTGTAATTCATTTTTAATACCAATGAGTGGCATTATAGAACATCCTAAACCAGCTATTACAGCTTGTTTCACAGCTTCATTTGATGTCAATTCCATTTTTTTAGGTACAAAAATCTCATTTTTTTCGATAAAATTTTCCATTACCTGCCGTGTACCAGACCCCTTTTCACGAAAAATTAAAGGTACATCGTTAAAAATTGTAGCTGTATCAACTGACTTTTTAAATTTTAATTTAGAGTTGGCTACTAAATACAAACTATTCTGCATTAAATCAAGCTGATCCACCAGCAAAGCAGGAGGTAAAACAGAGACAAGAGCAAAGTCTACTTCATTATTTTCTAAACTACGCAATACTTTTGTTTTATTAGTGACATCCATTTGTAAATCAATGCCACTATTTTTTCGCAAAAAATCAGCCAAAAAATAAGGCATCACATATTTACCCGTTGAAACAACAGTAATTTTTAAACGTCCAGCCAAATTCCCTTTTTGCGCACGAGTTTTAAAATTTATCACTTCAACCTGTTCAATTACATTGCGAGCAACTGTAGCAATTTCTTGACCAAAATCAGTTACATATAACTTACGCCCAACTACCTCTGTCAGCGGAACATCAAATTGATCTTGAAAATTTTTAAGCTGAATCGAAACAGCAGGTTGCGTAAGATGCAACTCTTCCGAAGCTTTAGTCACACTTCCTGTTTGTACCACTTTCAGGAAAATCTGCAACTGATGCAAGGTATAGTTCATAATTAATTTTTATGTTTAATATTAAAAATATAAATGCAAATTAATAAAAAATAATTCTTATTTTTAACTCATAATTAAATAATAACATATCATTTATTACAATTTACT
>CAZMHK010000205.1:0-3253 GCA_964566045.1 uncultured Flavobacterium sp. | reverse complement strand
GTCGTTTTACCGTTACTACCTGTAATGCCCACAATTGTTGCTTTTGTAAAAGGAGCTGCAAATTCAATCTCTGATATTACCGGAATTCCTTTTTCTAAAAGCTGTTGCACCATTGGCGAACGATCAGGAATACCAGGACTTTTCATCACTACATCGGCGTTTAAAATTAAATCTGCCGTGTGCTTTTCTTCTTCCCAAGCAATACCATTAATTAGAAGAACTTCTTTGTAATTGTTTTTGATTTTCCCAAAGTCGGATACAAAAACATCGTATCCCTTACTTTTTCCAAGGATCGCGGTACCTACACCGCTTTCGCCTCCTCCTAAAACTACTAGCCTCATACTATCTTAATTTTAAAGTAACGATAGACAAAATGGCTAACATGATGGCTACAATCCAAAAGCGAGTTACAATTTTGCTTTCGTGGTAGCCTTTCTTTTGATAGTGATGATGCAAAGGCGACATTAGAAAAATTCTTCGCCCTTCGCCAAAACGTTTTTTGGTATATTTAAAGTAGCTCACTTGCAGGACTACTGAAAAATTTTCGACTAGAAAAATTCCGCATAATAAAGGAATCAACATTTCTTTACGCACTGCAATTGCAAGTACAGCGATAATTCCTCCTATAGTTAAACTTCCTGTATCGCCCATAAAAACCGATGCGGGATAAGAGTTGTACCATAAAAAACCAATTAACGACCCAACAAATGCGGCTATAAATACGGTCATTTCACCCGAATTGGGGATGTACATAATATTAAGGTAGTTCGAAAAGATTATATTTCCAGAAACGAAAGTAAAAATACCGAGTGCCAAGACACTGATTGCCGATGTTCCTGCGGCCAAACCATCAATACCATCTGTTAAATTTGCTCCATTAGAAACCGCTGTGATAATAAAAATAACAACTGGAATAAAAACCAACCAAGCCCATTTTTCATAACCATCACCCGTCCAAGCTAAAACCTCAGCATAATCAAATTCGTTGTTTTTGAAAAAAGGAATTGTTGTTGCTGTCGACTTTTCTTCAATAGGAGCTGGAGTTATTACTGTACTATTTGGCGCTTTAAAAATATCCGATTTCGAAGTATCAGTGCGCACCGTAACTCCCGCATGAAAGTACAAAACAGTACCTACTATTAACCCTAATCCTACTTGACCTATTACTTTAAAAATTCCTTTTAAACCTTGTTTGTCTTTTTTAAAGATTTTGATATAATCGTCAATAAAACCAATAGTTCCCATCCATAAAGTGGTCACTATCAACAAAACGATGTAAATATTATGCAGTTTAGCAAACAAAAGAACCGGCAGTAATGTGGCAAAAATAATGATCAAGCCACCCATTGTTGGTGTACCTGCTTTTTCATTTTGACCTGCTAAACCAAGCTCACGAACTGTTTCGCCTACTTGCTGTTTTTGTAAAAAACGAATAATTCTTTTACCGTAAATGGTAGACAATAATAGCGAAAGCATTAAAGCTAAGGCAGAACGGAAGGTAATGTACTGAAAAACTCCTGTGCCCGGCACATCCATTACTTTGTCTAAATATTCGAATAAGTAGTATAGCATAATTCGTTGTTTATTTTATGATTCGGTTTGATTTACGATGCAAAGCAAACTTGAACTTGATTTTATTTTTCTAATAATTGTAATAACTCTTTTACCGTTTCCATGTCATCAAAATGATGACGAACACCGTTTACTTCTTGATACGACTCATGCCCTTTTCCAGCAATTAAAATGATATCGTTGGACTGCGCCAATTGACACGCGGTTTTTATAGCTTGCCGTCTGTCAGTGATTGAGACCATTTTTTTGAAATCTTGCGCAGGCACACCTTCCTCCATCTCTTTGATAATGATTTCCGGATCCTCGTTACGCGGATTATCAGCTGTAAAAATGGCTTTATCACTCCAAGTAGTTGCTAAAGCTGCCATAATAGGTCTCTTAGCTTTATCTCTATTTCCTCCACAACCAACTACCGTAATCAATTGCTCGTTCTTGGTGCGGATATCGGTTATGGTTTTCAAAACATTCTCAAGAGCGTCTGGTGTATGGGCATAATCCACAATAGCAGTAATGTTCTCTTTCGAAACGATGAACTGAAAGCGACCTGAAACACTTTCTAAATTCGATAACAACCTTAAAACCTCTAAACTCTCTAAGCCTAATTCTACTGCAGCGCCGTAAATTGCTAATAAATTATAGGCGTTGAAGGTACCTATTAACTTTACCCAAACTTCATTTCCATTGATCTTAAGCAGTAAACCCGCTAGTTGATTCTCTAAAATTTGCGCTCTGTAATCAGCGTAGGATTTTAAAGCATATGTACATTTTTTAGCTGCTGTATTTTGCATCATCACCATTCCGTTTTTGTCATCGGCGTTTACGAGTGCAAAACTACTTTTTGACAAACCATCAAAAAATGCTTTCTTGACGTCTCTGTATTCTGCAAACGTTGCGTGATAATCCAAATGATCGTGCGACAAATTGGTGAAAATCCCACCCACAAACTGCAAAGATTCCGTTCTTTTTTGATGAATACCGTGCGAGCTTACTTCCATAAAACAGTAGGTTACACCAGCATCAACCATTTCACGTAAGTAACGATTGATAGTCAAAGAATCCGGAGTAGTATGCGTTGCCTTGTATTCTAAATCATCAACTAAAATTTTAACGGTAGAAAGTAAGCCAACTTTAAAACCAGCTTTTTTAAACAATTGATATAGCAAAGAAGCGATAGTCGTTTTACCATTTGTACCCGTAATTCCAACCAATTTCAATTCACTTGATGGATTTTGGTAATAATTTGCCGCCATAAAAGCTAAAGCAGCGTTCGCATCAGCAACACGGATATAAGTCACATTCGACTCCAAAACAGTTGGTAACTGCTCACAAATAATAGCTACTGCACCTTGCGAAATGGCAGTACTAATAAAATCATGCCCATCAGAAATTGTTCCTTTGATAGCCACGAAAACATCATTTGCTCCAATATTTCGAGAGTCAAAATCAATTTTATTGATAGTTACAGTAGTTGCTCCTTGAATAGATTCAATGGCTACTTTATGTAATATGTCTTGCAATACTTTCATGATAATTCTAATAATACCGTTGCGTTTTTCACCAATGCATCTCCTGCTTGCAACGATTGTTTTTTCACTTTACCTACGCCAATCACCTTAACTTTAAGTCCAAGATTACCTACTAAAGCTACAGCGTCCATGCCAGACATTCCTTTGAGGTTTGG
>CAZMHK010000204.1:0-3471 GCA_964566045.1 uncultured Flavobacterium sp. | reverse complement strand
CTCCCGGTGTGCAAATTAATTTCAAGCGCATAATAATTATTGAGTTCTTTTATAATTGTATAATCTAAACTGGCCAATTTACTGTCAGGAACTTCTTTTAAATGCGCTTTAGAAGTATTATTTTTTTCTGTTCTTTTCAAGTAGTGCACCAATTTGTCATGGCTTTTTTGCGGTTTGTTTTTAACCACACACCAATAGGTTTTTTGAGTTTCACGATTACTAAACAATTCGTTCATTCTGCTCAATGCCTTACTGGTTTTTGCAAAAACTACAATCCCTGTAGTTGGGCGGTCCAAACGATGAACAACTCCCAAAAATACAGCACCTGGCTTATTGTACTTTTCTTTGATATATTCTTTTACAACCTCCGGTAAGGGCTTGTCTCCAGTTTTGTCACCTTGAACAAGATCTCCTACGCGTTTATTAACAACAATAAGATGGTTGTCTTCGTGCAGAATTTGAAGGTTGCTTTTATTTGATACTATTTTCATTCGGATTTCCCAGTAGGGGATTAGGGCTTAATATTGTTCGCTTGCGTTTGGAAAATCAGAGGATTTTACATCGGCCACATATTGTCCAATAGCTTGCGTCATTCCTTCATAAAGGTTCATATAGCGACGTAAGAAACGAGGACTGAATTCATTATTCATTCCTAACATGTCGTGAATAACCAAGACTTGTCCGTCTACACCACCACCAGCACCAATACCAATTACAGGAATCGATATACTTTGCGCCACTTTTTCAGCTAAGTGCGCAGGGATTTTTTCTAATACCAAAGCAAAACAACCCAAGCGCTCTAATAATTTGGCGTCTTCGATTAATTTATCAGCTTCTTCTTCTTCTTTTGCACGAACTGTATACGTACCAAATTTATAGATAGATTGCGGTGTAAGACCCAAATGTCCCATCACCGGAATTCCAGCATGTAGTATTTTTTTAATTGAATCTTTAATCTCGTGACCACCTTCTAATTTAACTGCATGACCACCACTTTCTTTCATGATTCTAATAGCTGAACGCAAAGCTTCCTTTGGGTCTGATTGGTAACTTCCAAAAGGCAAATCAACCACAACTAAGGCTCTTTCAATAGCTCTCACTACTGATGAGGCGTGGTAAATCATTTGATCTAACGTAATTGGTAAAGTCGTTTCGTGACCTGCCATTACATTTGATGCTGAATCTCCAACCAAAATAACGTCAATACCAGCAGTATCAACTATTTTAGCCATGGTATAATCATAAGCGGTAAGCATCGAGATTTTCTCGCCATTGGCTTTCATCTCGATCAATGATTTTGTTGTGATGCGTTTGTAATCTTTTTTTGCTACAGACATAATTCTTTTATTTGAGGCGGTAAAGGTACTAAAATGAATATTTTTTAATCAAAAATGTAACACTAAGTTTGTAAAAGTACTAATTAAAAAAATGGAAGATATGAAGCGTATGGTTACCGTTATGATTTTGTGCTTTTTTGCGGGAAGTTTGCAAGCACAGGAGGTAGAAAAAGAAAAAGTTAAAGTTACAATAATTCAGTTTTTTGAGGCTTTTCATGCCAAAGATACGGCACAACTCAAAACATTTTGTCACCCTAAAATGCTCATGCAATCCATAGCAGAAAAGCCAACTACTGCAACGGTAACTGCTGATGGAGTAGCCAATTTTATGAAATCAATTGCTTCAATTCCAGCGGGAATGGCTTTTAAAGAAGAGTTAAAAGGATTTCATATTCAGATACAAGGCGCTATGGCACATGCTTGGACGCCTTATGTTTTTTCAGTGAATGGCAAAGTGAGTCATACCGGCATTAATGCTTTCACTTTCGTGAAAAATGCCGATACTTGGCAAATTGTGCACTTAATTGACACTCGCAAAAAATAGAGTTTATCGAATTATTTCGGCTGAAGTTCCCAAAGAATAAAATGATAATTATTCTAACAGTCGGCCATGTTTACTGCAATTGCAAGACCTCCTTCGGATGTTTCCTTGTATTTGTTGTTCATGTCTTTGGCTGTTTGCCACATGGTATCGACCACTTTGTCTAATGGTACTTTTGCATTTTTAGGATCGGTTTGCAAGGCAAGTTCAGCGGCATTGATCGCTTTTATGGCGCCCATAGTGTTGCGCTCAATACACGGAATTTGAACCAATCCGCCAATTGGGTCGCAGGTAAGTCCCAAGTGATGTTCCATCGCTATTTCGGCAGCCATTAAAACTTGTTCCGGAGTTCCGCCCATTACTTCGCATAAAGCGGCTGCGGCCATTGCTGATGATACACCAATTTCTGCTTGACAGCCTCCCATTGCTGCTGATATTGTAGATCCTTTTTTGAAAATACTTCCAATTTCACCAGCAACCATCAAAAATTGTTTGATTTCCTTATTACCCGCTTGATGATTTTCAATTACCAGATAGTACATCAATACGGCTGGAATCACTCCTGCACTACCATTAGTTGGAGCCGTAACTACGCGTCCGAGTGCAGCGTTTACCTCATTTACCGCAAGGGCAAAAGTAGAAACCCATTGCAAAATTTGTCTGAATTTAACTTCGGTTTTTCTGATTTCTTCCAACCAAGTTTGTGGAGAGTCATAATTTGATAAACCAATTAAATTTTGGTGCATGTCAAAGGCACGTCGGCGCACATTGAGTCCGCCTGGCAATATGCCTTCTGAATGGCAACCAATATACATACATTCTAACATGGTATGCCAAATGCGCAGTAACTCGTGATGAATAGTGTCTTCGCTGCGCATTGATTTTTCATTCTCAAAAACAATCTCCGAGATCGATTTGTTTTCCTGACGGCAAATGGCTAATAATTCGGTTGCTTTGTCAATAGGATAGGGGAATGCGCATTTTATCTTTACTTTTTCCTTGGCATTTACGCGTTCTTCCTTAACTACAAATCCACCACCTATTGAGTAAAAGGTGGAAGCATACTCTTTTTCATTGCTCAAATAGGCAGTAAAAGTGAGTGCATTGGCATGAAAAGGTAAAAAGTTTTTATTGAAAACTATGTCTTGTAAAAAGTAAAATGGAATATTTTTTTCGTCACCCAACAACAATGTATTCGTGTTTTCGATGCTTTGAATGATGCTGTTGATGTTGGCAATCGGAATGTACTCTGGATCTTGTCCGCTTAACCCAAGCATCACGGCAAGATCAGTTGCGTGTCCTTTTCCTGTTAGTGAAAGGGAACCGTATAAATCGATTTTGATTCGCGTTACTTTTGAAAAAATAGATGCTTCACGCAGTTCTGTCAAAAAACGCTCTGCCGCTCGCCACGGACCTAAAGTGTGGGAACTTGATGGGCCAACGCCAATTTTTAACATGTCAAAAACAGAGATACATTCTTCCATTTGTAGTGTGATTTTGTTACTTGCAAATATAATAGAATGTGGCAATGATGCTAGTTAAAGATTAACTATTATTGTTTTTTTAGTCGTGATTGCCTCTGTATTATCAGTA
>CAZMHK010000203.1:0-3489 GCA_964566045.1 uncultured Flavobacterium sp. | reverse complement strand
GAAAAAAGGTCAAAAATCTAATATTTAGATTTTTGACCTTTTACTTTTTAACCTCCATCTATAAGTACTCTAATCATACATCACTTAGTTTTTTTTTATGTCAGTGTTATAATCAATATTCAAAGTTTATAACTATTTTTGTATAAACAACTCCCATGAGTTATGTTATCTTGATAAGGATATCTTTGTTTTATTTTGCGATATTTTGCTTTAAATTGTACCATAATTGTACCACTGAAGTTTAAAACTCTATTAAAGTAAGGAAAGTTATTTTCTGTATCGGGAAATAATTCCATCAACACCTCACTCTAAATATTCTGGCTGCCCATTCCTGCTATACACTACAAGTCCGCGGGTATCGCCCTAAAAAACATAAACCCAAAACGAGCTTCCGTTGGTCGCTGTTTTGGGTTTTGTTTTTATATGGCTCCTACCCTTACGGGCTTTTCGTTGCTATCAGGGGCAGGGAGAGTTCGTTTCCTTCAGAAATTGAGAAAAAAAGGGAAAACAAGTATTAAAAATTATTGTTTTAATGCATACCAGACTTACTTACAGAAGTAGGAATTGTAGCCTTTTGACCAACTGTAACATCGTTCATAGTTACATTTTCCGTGTTTACAATCGTCATTCCGTTTTTTGCATATTGTACTTCAATAGTATCTAAATATACATTTCGTACTTTCTTTTGGGCAAATCCTTGAATGATAATCGCGGTTTTTCTTGCCTTTTTACAAAAAATGTTAGACAGAAAAATATCTGACACATCCGAAGGAAAATCACCTGAACCTTCCCCCATATAATTTGCAGTGATATAAATACAATCTTCAACCTCATCCAATTTAATATTTCTCACATAAATATTTTTGATAAAGCCGCCTCTATCAGCATTGGTTTTAAAATAAACTCCGCGTTTTAAATATCCAGTAGTCTTGCAATTATCAATAAAAACGTTTCGAATCCCCGCTGACATTTCACTTCCCATAACTACCCCGTGCAATCCTTTGAAATTGCAATTTCGAATAACAATGTTTTCACTCGGGGTTTCGCTGTTTGCTCTGCCTTCATGATCTCTTCCTGCTTTAATCGCAATATTATCATCTGCGTTATCAAAATCAATGTTTTCAATTAAAACATCTTTGGCATATTCTGGATCTATTCCGTCATTATTAGTGTTAAAAGCCTTGTATTTAAGTCCTCTGATGGTAATACTTTGAGACTTCAATAAATGAATACACCAAAAAGGAGAATCCTCAATTTTTACATTCTCTACCAAAATGTTTTTGGAATTAAAAAACTGAATTAATTGCGGTCTCAAAAAATGTCCTGCTCCAAATTTTCGGTCTTTCAAAGGCACATTATTATGATTCATTTCTCGGGTTAACAGTTTGTCAGCTCCTTCTTTTGCTTTAAAACTATGCCAAGTTGTACTTCCCTCACCATCAATAGTTCCTTCTCCAGTTATGGCAATATTAGTACAACCATACGCATAAATAAGAGGACTGTAATTGTAAATCATAGTTCCCTCCCAACTCGTTAACACCATCGGTAAATAATGTTTCGGATTATCACTAAAACGAATTTTAGCACCTTTTTCAATTAAAAGCTTCACATTACTAACAAAGTGAATGGGTCCGTTTAATAAATAAACACCTTTAGGAACAATGATCGTTCCTCCATTATTTTTTTTGCAAAGAGCCATTGCTTTATCAAAAGCAGGTTTAGCATCACTAACAGAATCTCCTTTCGCGCCTAAGTCCGTAACTACTGTTTTAAAAGATGGAATTTGAGGCAATTGAATTCGCTTTATAATTGAATCAACACTGTCCGATGGAAAACTGTTGTCTTGCGCAAAACACTTAAAGGATAGTAGCAGTAAAAGAAGAAGTTTATATTTCATAATTTTTTGATGTTATTTAGAAAAAAGCCCGTTACTAATTTGTTTAGCAGATTTCTTGTAATTGTTATGTAAATCCAATTGCATTTTGTAATTCAGCGTCATTATTTTTTATGTCAAACAAATTCGAAACTACCGACGATAATGCAACTATTAAAGCTAGTCGTAAAAACCGCCTCAATATATCGGTGACAAGCATTCCTATCGCTAATCTTAATCCATTTTTTAAATTTGTACGTGTGCTATCATGTGCTGCTGAATCTTGTAGTGCATGTTATCTTGGTACATTTTCCGTTTTTTCAAACCGTTTTTTGTTCTAAGATATTTGCTACCCAAATCTATTTTTAGGATACGCAACGATTTCAAAAAACCTTAAAATCATACCTTACTAGCAAAACACTTTCCGATCCTAACTACTACTTCGATTTTGGTTTGTAAGATACAAAGTACTTTCTAAATGATCAGGGGTAAATAAAAAATATTTTTTCGAGTTTCCCAATTTCTGTAAAACATTTGGCTGCCCATTCCTGCTATACACTACAAGTCCGCGGGAATCGCCTTAAAAAACATAAACCCAAAACGAGCTTCCGTTGGTCGCTGTTTTGGGTTTTGTTTTTATTGGGCTCCTTCCCTTGCGGGCTTTTCGTTGCTATCAGGGGCAGGGTGAATTACTTAAATTACAGATAATCATCGCTGATACATTTTACGCGCAAATTTTCAAATCGATTTAATTTTTCTCCGCAAGTAACAAAAGACAAATTTAAAACAACAACCAAGGCTCCTCGCCTGTTGTAATTTTAGTAGCTACAAAGGGTGCGGTATATGGAAACGCAAAGGAATTAATCGGTTCTTGATTCAGCCACTTGTATTCATCTTCAGGATTTAAAATGATCGGCATGCGCTTTTTGTGATTGTGAATTTCGGCCATTAACGGATTGGCTTCGGTGGTCAAAATCGTATAGGTGTTTTTAATCTCACCCGTACGAGCGTCTTTCCAATGCGAATAAAGGCCTGCAAAAGCAAAGAGCTCCTCATTTGCAATTCCGACTTGATATTTTACTTTGTTTTTTCCTTTACTATCAAGCCATTGCCATTCATAAAAACCATTGGCAAGAACCAAGCAGCGTTGCTGTAGAATTTCTTTAAAAGAAGGTTTCTCTGTTACAGTTTCAATACGAGCATTTAAGGTTGATGCTTTGATTGTATCGTCCTTAGACCAACTCGGAATAAGGCCCCAATTATAATGTTCAATAACCGTAGGATTTGTGTTTGTAATTATAGGCGTTTTAGGAAAAGTAAAACCATTGTAATGTTCTTGTGGCGCAAACTCGTGTTTGTCCTTGATCTTTGCATTAAAACGCTTTTCAATTTGTTTGGAGAGTTTGTTTTGAATAGTATGAAAACACATGGCTTTACTTTATGAAATACAAAAAAATAACATCCGAACAAAGATATTGAATCCTCAAGCAAAAGAATACGCTCGTTTTTACCAACGAGTGAATTAAAAACTACCACTTTTTACTCTTCAAAAACTGCCGAGTCGTTCCTTTGCGCCAGCATTACTTTACGTGGATATTTTTGTGCGTAAGCAAATA
>CAZMHK010000202.1:0-3569 GCA_964566045.1 uncultured Flavobacterium sp. | reverse complement strand
CTTGAGGATTTTCCATAAGGATACTTTTTGTGTATCGCTATTTTAGGACGGGACATAAAAATCATAAAAAAACCTGTCTCTTTCGAGACAGGTTTTTTTACCTAGGTTCAATTTTGAATTACATTTTTGCTTTCAAAGCATTTGCTTCTGCAGTCATTTCAAGAGCTTTGTATACTCCTAACAAAGTTTTAGAAACATCTGTGTTTTTTGGATCTAATTCAACGGCTTTAGAAAGAAATGGAATTGTAGATTTAAACAAATCCTCTCTTTTCTTTTTCAATTCGTCGTAACGCTTCTGATCTTTTGTAGAAGTACCTAATTTGTTCATCTCATCAATAATTGCTTTCTCATCTTCCAATTTCATTGCAGCAAGGTTGATATAACCGTTCACGTATTGAGGGTTGATTTCGATAACTCTCTTATAGTATTTTTCAGCATCAGCAACATTTTTTGCATTAGCACTAAGAACACCTAAATTAAAAATCAAATCAGCATCATTTGGATTTTTCTCTAAAATTTGAGCGATTAAAGTTTTGTACGTCTCGAAATCTTTAGTTTCTAAATACAAGTTAGCTTCTGTTAATGCTAAAGAATTATCTTCTGGATTAGCCTTGCGAGCATCATAAATAGCTTTTTTTGCCTCATCAGTTCTACCTTTTTCAACTAAAATTAAGGCCATATTTTTATAGATTTCGCCTCTTTTAGAAGGAATAACTTCAGTTCTTGGTTTTTCATGTGTACCAAGTTTTACCATTCTGTCTCTTTCTTGAGCAGTTGTAAAGAAATCCTCTTCAGACGTCAATTTATTCACCGCAAAAAAACTAGTTCCTTTACCAGAATAATTTAAAGTTTTTAAAGTACCGTATAACTCTAACGCTTTGTCATAATCTTTAGCATTCACATAAGAAGATGCTGCGTAGTACAAATTGATGGTGTCTTTTTTATCTAACAAATAAGCGTCATACAATTTTTTTGAGCTCTCAGCATGTTTTTCAACTTTTGAATCTGCAATTGCACCGTTAATTAATTTCCCTTTTATGTCAAAAACTGATTTACTAGCCTGTGCAGAGAACTTTGCTTTGCCAGACACTTTTTCAACTTCAATTAAATCTTGAAAAGCCTTTGCTGCTTGTGCTAAATTAGCATCGGTATCAACATTTTTATTTGCCAAATCAAGGTAAGTATTACCTTTTACAAAATAAAATTGAGCTTTTTCTGCATCTGCGGCATTACCAATTAATGATTCTGCTTCAGTCAAAAGACTTATAGCCTCTTGAGATTTTCCTCCTTTTTGAGCTTTTTCAGCCGCTTTAATCTGATCTTTTTGAGCAAAAGTAGCTACTGATATCAATAAAGCTGATGCTACTACTACATATTTACTGTTCATGGTATTCTAATTTAATTTATAATTGTTTTTATTTATGTTTATTCTTCGGTTTCATCTTCGTCTTCAACTTCCTCATCGTCCTCGATAACTTCGTCTTCGTCTTCTTCATCGTCTTCTACAACCTCATCTTCAAGCACTTCAAGCACTGGTTTGACTCTTTCAATGGCAGGAGTTTTGAGAACATTTCCATCTTCATCAACCACAACTTCAGCAACATCATCTTTCATTACTTTAGTTACCGCCGCGATTGAGTCTTTGCCCTTCAAGTTGATTAATTTCACTCCTTGAGTTGCACGCCCCATTACTCGTAAATCTTCAATTGCCATTCTGATTGTAAGCCCAGATTTGTTAATAATCATCAAATCATCAGCATCAGTAACGGCATTAATCGAGATCAATTTACCTGTTTTCTCAGTAATATTTAGTGTTTTTACACCTTTACCACCACGATTGGTTATACGGTACACATCTTCACCATCTTCATCAACTAATTTGGTACGTTTGCCGTATCCGTTTTCAGTTACAACAAGAATTTGTGAATCGTTGATATCATCTTTGGCTACAGTAACCATGCCAATTACCTCATCCGACTCGTCTTTTAAGGTAATTCCGCGTACTCCAGATGCAGTTCTACCCATCGGTCGCGTTTTAGTTTCCTCAAAACGAACCAGTTTACCTGATTTAACTGCCAAAATAATTTGACTTTCTCCATCAGTTAATTTTGCTTCAAGTAACTCATCACCTTCTTTAATTGTTATGGCCGCCACCCCATTTACACGTGGTTTTGAGTATTTTTCCAACGAAGTTTTCTTAACTTGACCTTGTTTTGTAACCATAATTAAGTTGTGACTATTGATATAATCTTTGTCCTTAAGGTCTTGGGTACAAATGAAAGCTTTCACTTTGTCATCGCTTTCAATGTTCACTAAGTTTTGAATGGCTCTACCTTTAGCTGTTTTACTTCCTTCTGGAATTTCATACACACGCATCCAGAAACATTTTCCTTTTTGTGTAAAGAACATCATATATTGGTGGTTTGTAGCCACAAACATGTGTTCTAAGAAATCTTGATCTCTAGTTCCAGCACTTTTTTGTCCTACTCCTCCTCTATTTTGCGTTTTGTATTCTGATAGATTGGTACGTTTAATATAACCTGCATGGGAAATAGTTACCACTACATTTTCATCGGCAATTAAATCCTCGATACTTACGTCTCCTCCTGAATATTCGATAGTAGAGCGACGTTCATCACCATACTTATCTTTGATTTCAATAAGTTCCTCTTTGATTAAATTGGTTCTTAAAACAACATCAGCAAGTAATGCTTTTAAGTGATCAATTAATTTCATTAATTCTTCATATTCTGCTCTTAACTTGTCTTGTTCTAGACCTGTTAATTGACGCAAACGCATTTCTACGATAGCTCGAGCTTGAATATCAGATAATTTAAATCTTTCAATTAATTTTTCTCTAGCTTCTTCAGTATTTTTAGACCCTCTAATTAAGGCAATTACTTCGTCAATATTATCAGACGCAATAATTAAACCTTCCAGGATATGTGCTCTTTCTTCAGCTTTACGTAATTCAAATTGCGTTCTACGAACCACAACATCATGTCGATGTTCGATGAAATAATGAATCATATCTTTTAGATTCAACATTTGTGGACGCCCTTTAACTAAAGCAATATTGTTTACACTAAATGAAGATTGAAGTTGTGTAAATTTATAAAGTGTATTTAAAACTACATTTGGAGTTGCATCACGTTTTAAAATATAAACGATACGCATACCATTTCTATCTGATTCATCACGAATATTGGCAATACCATCTATTTTCTTTTCGTTTACTAAGTCAGCAGTACGTTTAATCATATCTGCTTTATTCACTTGGTATGGGATTTCAGTAACGATAATCGATTCTCTTCCGTCAACTTCTTCAAAGTTTACTTTAGCACGCATTACAATTCTTCCACGACCTGTTTTGAATGCTTCACGAACACCTTCATAACCATAAATAATTCCTCCAGTTGGAAAATCTGGAGCTTTAATATGGTTCATTAATTCGTCAATTTCAATATCATTATTATCAAGATAAGCGAGAGTACCATCAATAACTTCGGTCAAATTATGAGGAGGCATATTAGTTGCCATACCCACGGCAATTCCCGTTGCTCCATTTA
>CAZMHK010000201.1:0-3580 GCA_964566045.1 uncultured Flavobacterium sp. | reverse complement strand
AAGTGTTAATCCGAAATTAAAAATTTTTAAAACATATAATCAACTATCAGAAGATACGGATTACTAGAAAAAATTCGCCAAATAATCCATTTCAATAGTTTGAAGTTTCAACTGTCTTAACCACCAACTTTTTTTAGTTACACAATAATAGTGTAATTTTTTTATTTAAAGATCAAACTCATTATCAAGCGCAATCGAATCAGTTTTTACTTGCGTAGAATCGATTGTTTTTATTTTGATAAATGATTGTGCCGGACCAGAAATAAAGAGCGGTAAAGCTTTATAAATAGTGTCTTCGGGGATTAAAAGTCCACGGCGGAACATCAATTTGGTTAAAAAAGCCTCTTGCTTCACTGCAAAATCTTTCAACTGTCCTTGATCGTTAAATTGGTACATGAATTTTTTCGGGCTAGGGATAATTCGAGCCAAGTACAAACATTCGTTTAGCGATAATTCAGCAGGAGTTTTCTGGAAATAAAACTGACTTGCTTCACCAATTCCGTAAACATTTGGACCCCATTCAATGATGTTAAAATACACTTCAAGCATGCGCTCTTTGCTCACAATGCGGTTATTTTCTAGGATGTAAACGAGTAAAATCTCTTCGAGCTTTCGCGAAAGTGTTTTTTCTCGGCTCAAAAATGCATTTTTAACCAATTGCATACTGATTGTACTTGCGCCACGAGCAAATTTTTTGGTTCGGATGTTTTTTACAATCGATTGTTTAAAGGCTTCGTTGATAAATCCACGGTGTGAAAAGAACGACGGGTCTTCAGTGGTCAATACACATTTTTGCAAGTATGGCGAAATTTGATCCAAAGGCGTATAATTTGGGTTGCCCGTTCCTACCAAAATACCACGCTGAAAAACATTGTTAATCAAAGCGTGGTACACAAATTCACCGTTGAGTTTGGTTAAATTCGCTTCTCCATATTTGATGATTCTTAGATTTTCTTTTTGCAATTTACTATCAAAAACGAGCTGATTGGGTTTGTTTTGGTTGAACGCAAAATCGAGTTTGTAGCTAAAGTTTCCGCTAGCCTCCATTCCTTGAAAATGGGTAAACAATCCCGTAGGTAATGAGGTGATGAAATCTTGCGCTTTCATTTTTGGCAAATCAATCTTCATCTTATAGATGGTGTCTTCCTCGGTTTCGTAAGCCAAATACGGATGCATTTTGATGTTGTTAATTTGTACCGTTGAACTACTGTCGAGCGCAATAAAATCAGATCCTAAAACAAATCTATAGTCGAATTTTGCCTTTTCAAAAAGCACATCTTTACTTGCTATTTTTGGATGATTGAGTTTTAAATTGGCGATTGACATGGCGCCATTAATTCGTACTTCATCGCCGTCTTTGTCAATGTTATCAAGTACAACCCGTATCGTGTTAAAGCTGGTTTTGAGGTTAAAACGTTCTTGTAAATACGGCATTCTGATGGCTCCCGTATCGATATTAATCAATTGAATGTCGGCCTTTTTATTTCTCGGATCGGCAAAACCTTTGATGCGCCAGCGCTGGGTGAAGGTTTTGTTTTGAACTTGTATGTTGGTTTCTAGTTGTTTATCTGCTAGACCTAATTTTTGAATTTGAATATTGGTTTGATTACCGTTGTCATTGAACTTAAAAGCCACATTGTTGAGCTCCATATCGGTTGGAACCAAATTCAAAGTTTTTGATATTAATCGGTACGCAAATTCGGCATAATCGCGCTTTTCGTTGTCGCTACTTACTTGTTTGTCTTTTTTTAAGAAGGCTTCAAAATTGCTTTTTTTACCATTTTTAACCAATTGAATGTAGCCATTATCGATGTGTAAAGTGCCTACTTGGACATTTCCACCAAGTAATTGCCATAAATTAACACTCGTTTCTAGCTTTTGAATTTTAAATAAAGTGTCGGCATTTTTGGGAGCCAAAACCAAATCGGTAAATTGTAAACCCGAAAGTCCATCAAACGAAGCCGACTTAACGCTAAAATTAGCATTGTAATCTACCTCCATTTCATGCGAAATTTTGGCGATGGTTTGTTGTAGTACGGCATCTCTAAAAATATAAAATGCTATAATTAATACAACTACAGCTGCGACACTTATTTTTAGCGCCAGAATTACTTTTTGCTTTTTGGTTTTCATTATCTCTTGACTGGGAACTGCTAAAATAGTTAGTTTTTTGATTATTAGTCCTCAGGTGTTTTAAAGTTTAATAAATTCTTAGCAATTAGTAGCTGTTCTGGTTTTATGATTTTGGTTTACAATACGATCCTTAGTTAAACGATTTATTTTAAATCAAGTAAGAGTTGGTCTATTTCTCGTTTTTGAATGGCATATTTTTCTTGAAGTAAGGAACTTTCGCCCATACGAGTGTAATATTCTAACGCTTTGTTAGCAAAAAAGCGTTTGTGTGTATCGGTCAATATTGGAATTTGTGGGAATTGATGATGAAAAATCATTTCATAGTACGCTTGCCATTCTCTCTCGTTTTTGTCAGCAACAGAATTTTGAGGTGTTTTTTGACTCACGTGAATCATTTCGTGCAGCAACAAGTTGAGCATTAAGGGCAAATGAAATTCGAAAGTATTCTCTGGAATCCGAATAATTTGTGGTCCAGCAAGTGGTCCTTCGGTAGTCATTAAAATAAAGTTGGGTTTTGCTTTTTCTCTGAGTTCAAAACCCTTGAAGTTAGGGTGTGTCAATCCGTATTCTTCAATTAAGAACTGTGCCGCAGCAATCGTTTCTCCCATTTCATGAAAGGAATGTACAATTTGTAGTTGGTCTTGGTAGGTTTTCATTGTGGAGAATTAGCGTAGTTTATTTGAGATTGTTGATAAGCAAAAGCAGGGTAAATATATATATTTTATTCTCTTTGTATTCATAGTCGAATGATTTCTTCCTACTTGCAGACTTCAAACAAAAAAGCCTAACAAAGCAAATGTTTGTTAGGCTTTTAAAAATTAGATTTTGTAAGTTACAGGATCGCTTTGGCTGCAAATTCTGCTACAGTATGATCGTCTTCTACGGTGCTTCCGCTCACTCCAATAGCTCCAATTACTTCACCAGCATTGTTTTTGATAACTACACCTCCAGGAAAAGTAATCAATCCGCCATTGCTGTGCTCTATGTTGTATAGTGGAGCATCAGGTTTTACCAACGGAGTTAAAGTAGCAGTATCCATGGTAAACCATGCTGAGGTTTTTGCTTTTTTGAATGAAATGTCAATAGATCCTATCCATGCGCCATCCATTCTTGCGAATGCTACTAAATTAGCACCTGCGTCTACTACGCAAATGTCCATTTTAGTTCCAATTTCTTCTGATTTGATTTTTGCTGCAGCGATAACTGCTTCTGCTTGTTGTAATGTAATGTTCATTTTTTTAAACTTATTTGGTTGTAAATTGGGTAATTAATTCAATTGGAGTTGCACTTAAGGCTTTGCTGATTGGGCATCCAAGTTTTACTGCTTCGGCTAATTCGTTAAATTGTGCTTCGGTCATTCCGCTAACTTCACCAGTTAAATGAAGTTTGATTACTGATATTTCAAATCCATCACCAACAGCGTCGAGTGCTACTTTGCCCTCAACTT
>CAZMHK010000200.1:0-3722 GCA_964566045.1 uncultured Flavobacterium sp. | reverse complement strand
TAATATTAGTACTTTTGTCATACTAAAATGAAATATTGCAAGTTGTATGTTGCAACTAAAATGATTAATACTATGTATATTTTTAAATTTCGATCTCTGATTTCTATTTTCATGATTTTTTCGTCCACCTTTTTGTTCGCGCAAGTAGATTACAACAAACTTGATGCAAACGGTAAAAAGCACGGGTTATGGAAAGGTTTTTACGAGCAATCCAAAAGGCCTCGTTACGAGGGGACTTTTGATCATGGTAAAGAGGTAGGTGTTTTTTACTTTTATGATGACACCAAAGCGAAATCAGTAATTGCCACACGAGAGTTTAATACAAAAGATAATGGAGCGTACACCACATTTTTTGATCAAAATAAAAATAAAGTGAGCGAAGGCAACGTAGTAAACAAACTTTTTGAAGGTGTTTGGACTTACTACCACAAAGACTCAAAAAACATTATGGCTAGCGAATTTTACAAAAAAGGAAAGCTCGAAGGTATTCGGAAAGTTTTTTTTATCAGTGGAGCTTTGGCTGAAGAAATCACTTTCACAAATAATTTAAAAAATGGGCCTTACAAGAAATATACCGAACGTGGTGTTGTTTTAGAAGAGTCAAATTATAAAAATGACCAGTACGAAGGAATAGCCATCTTTAGGGATGTCTTCGGTAATATCGTTTCGCAAGGTGTGTTTGTTCAAGGTAAAAAAGCCGGAATTTGGCAGTTTTTTGAGAAAGGCAAGTTGGTTAAAGAAACCAATATGAGTGCGCTTCCTAAATCGGAAAAAGTCAAAACTAATTAACGTCATTTTCATCAATAGGAGTACTAAATGTTTTTGTACATTTGCAACCTTGTAAAATTTTAATTTTTGTAAAATGAAACGTGTAGTTGTAGGTCTTTCTGGTGGTGTCGATTCAAGTGTTGCTGCATATTTATTGCAAAAGCAGGGCTATGAAGTGATTGGGCTTTTTATGAAAAATTGGCACGACGACTCGGTAACAATTTCAAACGAATGTCCATGGCTTGAAGATAGCAATGACGCTTTGTTAGTTGCTGAAAAGCTTGGAATTCCTTTTCAAACGGTTGATTTGAGCGAACAATACCAGGAAAAAATCGTTGACTACATGTTTAATGAGTACGAAAAAGGAAGAACTCCTAATCCTGATGTGCTTTGTAATCGCGAAATCAAGTTTGATGTTTTCATGAAAATCGCATTAAGTCTTGGTGCACATTATGTTGCAACGGGACATTATTGCAGAAAAACAGAATTTGAACAAGACGGTCAAGTTATTTACCAATTAAAAGCTGGTGCCGACAATAATAAGGATCAGTCTTATTTTTTATGTCAATTATCTCAAGAGCAATTAGCGAAGTCATTATTTCCTATCGGAGAATTGACTAAGCCAGAAGTGCGCGAAATTGCAGCAGAAATGGAATTGGTAACTGCCGAAAAGAAAGATTCACAAGGTTTGTGCTTTATCGGTAAAGTACGTTTGCCTGAATTTTTACAACAAAAATTACAACCTAAAGAAGGTTTGATTGTTCAAGTTGACAAAAATGATCCAATCTACCAAACCGAATTACCAGCAGATAGTACAACAGAACAAGAATTGCAATATCATGCTGCCAAAAGAAACTACAATCCCCAAATGGGAAAAGTAGTAGGAAAACACCAAGGTGCTCATTATTTTACTAAAGGGCAACGAAAAGGTTTGAACGTTGGCGGAACTACTGATCCTTTATTTGTAATTGCTACTGATGTCGAGACAAATACTATTTATACCGGACTCACAAGTCAGCATCCTGGTTTATTTAAAAAAGGTCTCCGAATTGCTACCGAAGAAATTCACTGGATTAGAGAAGATTTAGCGCTAAAAAATGGCGAAACAATGGAGGTGATGGCTAGAATTAGGTACCGTCAACCTTTGCAAAAAGCTATCCTTCATCAATTAGCAAGTGGTTTATATCTATTATTTGACGAACCTCAATCTGCCATTACCGAAGGTCAATTTGCTGCTTGGTACCATGATGATGAATTGATAGGCTCAGGAGTTATTTCCTAATGAAATTCTAGTAATTGCCTTTTTCATTTGCTACAAGAATAGTATCTTTATAAAAAATAAGAAAGATGAAAAAGCGCCACCTACTTTTTTTTTTCCTAATCTCTCTGTCGAGTCTTGCGCAGCAAGATGCATGGGTTTACTTTAAAGACAAGCCAAGTTCAACAACTTTTCTTGAAACACCAACAAAGATGCTTTCTCCACAGTCTTTGGAGAGAAGAGCAACTCAAAAAATAGCATTGGATTTGAGAGATGTGCCTTTAGAAAATGCCTATCGTTCACAAGTCCGTAACGCAACTGGAATCAGCATTCTCGCTCAGTCAAAGTGGTTGAATGCGTTACATGTTAGAGGGTCGCAAGCGAATATCAACGCACTTAAAAATTTAGCATTTGTCTCAAAAGTTGATTTCGCTGATAAATCTTTAAATCAAAATACCGGTGCCAAGAAACCAGAAATCGCTAAAAAAACACTGAAAACTCAAAAAACAAAAGTCGAGTATGCATATGGTTCTTCTTCGAACCAAATAAAAATGCTACAAGGCGATGTCATGCACCAACAAAACTTTACTGGTGCAGGAAAAATAATCGCCGTTATGGATTCAGGTTTCCCGGGAGTCAACACAGCATTACCTTTTAAACGTTTGCGCGATAATAATCAAATTTTAGGTGGATACAATTACGTACAACGTAATCCTAACTTTTATTCAGGAGGTTCGCACGGTACATTAGTTTTATCAACTATGGGCGGTTATACAGAAAATGTACTTGTTGGTACTTCTCCCGATGCTTCATATTATCTTTTTATAACCGAAAATGAATCTTCAGAAAATCCCGTTGAGGAATCTCTTTGGGTTGAAGCTGCAGAAAAAGCAGATAGTTTGGGAGTTGATGTGATTAATACTTCATTGGGCTATTTTGATTTTGATAATCCGGCTTATAACCATACTTATAGCGAAATGAACGGAAAAACCGCATTCATGTCGCGTGCCGCTGATATTGCTTTTGATAAAGGGATGTTGGTTGTAACTTCGGCAGGAAATTCAGGAAATTCTTCAAGTCCAACAATTGCAGTTCCAGCTGATGCTATTTCTGTACTTGCAATTGGTGCAGTAAATTCGTCAGAAGTAAGAACTTCATTTAGTTCAATCGGACCTTCTTTTGATGGTCGAATTAAACCAGAAGTGATGGCCCAAGGGCAAGCAGCAGTAGTTTCGGATGAATTTGGTAATTCGAGAACAGCCAATGGTACTTCGTTCTCTAGTCCAATTATGGCGGGTTTAGTAGCGTGCTTGTGGCAAGCGCTTCCGCAAAAAACAAACAAAGAAATTCGAGACATTATTATTCAATCTGCTGATCGGTTTTTGGTCCCTGATAATCAATATGGTTATGGTGTGCCTGATTTTGCAGCAGCTCTCAATATCAATTTAGGTATAGCGTCCCTAAGTCAGGAAAGTTTACTGCTATATCCCAATCCTGTTGCGAATTTTGTGACGATACAACTCCCTTCAGGTGCTACAAATGGTATGTTTAGTGTATATAACGTTTTAGGACAAAAAATGATGGAGCAATCGATTTCTCAATCGACCACGGATATAAATCTTCAAAGCATAACCAACGGTATTTATTTCTACCGATATCTTTCCGCGGACTATTCTACATCTGGAAAATTAGTAAA
>CAZMHK010000199.1:0-3768 GCA_964566045.1 uncultured Flavobacterium sp. | reverse complement strand
ACCAATGAAGTGTATTTATCTCCTGTGGTGTCATTGTCTAAGTACAATTCTATAAGATCATAATCACTCAAAACCGATATATTCTTCACTACCAATGCCACAGAATTCAAAATCAAATAATCCGAATTTTCCATTTTTAAATTTCCCCGAATCTGTATAAAAGACAAATAGTCAAAAAAACCTTCGTAGACCCTTAGCGTTTTTGATCCATTATGGATTAATGAAATGTCTTTCTTTCCTAGGCATATTTTTACATATTTAGATCTGATTTCCCAGCCTTGACTTTTATTTTGAAATCCTAAAGCGAAGTAGTTTTTGTCATTTATTGTGTAATGAATTTCTTTTAGCTGTTCAATATTTTTGGAATTACTTATTTTTCTTGTTTTTAAATATTGAACTAAAGCAACATGTTGAACCGGTAATATTTTTTCAATTTGATTTTTACTATTTAGTTCCTTAGTTACTGTTTCAAAAATTTGCTTTTGAAAAGAAAAAAAAGTGTCGAATTTTTCTAGGTAACTCAAAGCTTCATTAACACTAAATCCAAACTTTTCAATTACCAAGTCTATAACGTTTCCACCTTTTTGTTCTCCATGGTCAAACCATCGATTAATTTTTCTATTGAGCTTAAAAGAAGCTGTTTTTTCAATTCTAAAAGGGGATAAATACCAGCTTTCATTTTCAGTAGATTTTGTAGGTTCACAGCCTAAATTTTGGAGTACTTTTTCAATTAATATTTCTCTTGCTTGGGTCGTATTCATCTCAATTTGTTTAGTGGGTTAAAAAATTGCAAAAAAATGATGATTTGATGACAAAGCTCCCTTAGGTCAATGTGATAAATGGTTTGCGTTGTCATCATTTTGTCATCACGTCATCAATTTTGATTTCTTATTTATGCTCGTCATCATTTTTCTGTCATCACTTTTATTTTTGATGACAAAATGATGACAAGATGAAGCCCTGTAAATAGTGGGCTAAGACTAGTCTGTCATCAATTCATCAATTTTTCAGCTAAAAAATTTCTAGAAACTGAATAATGTCTTCCTTTGGATTGATTTTGATAAAAATCTAAATCCATGGTGAGTGTTATTTTTTGGTATTTATTAGAGTTAGATGCTGGGACTAATTGCCAATTTTCACGAATGATTTTTTTTATTTCAGCAGCATCATACTTTATCCTGAATTTGTTCAAAATATTTAATAAATCTGAAAAACAAAATTCTAAAAGTTCAGTATCTAAACTTTCCATTGTATTCAATAAAACGTTTGCTAATTCATTTTCAATTTTACTCGAATTATAACGTACCAGTTTTTGCAATGCTGCAGTTTTAATCTGTTCTGGAGTAAACCACATTCGGGATTGATTTTCGGTAGATAATTTTCTAGTTGTTAGAAAATGTAGAAATGCAGGAATTTCGTCAGTTAGTTTTTTTAGAAAATTAACATCTTCTTTTTTGTAACGATTCACTTTTATGATCCAAAAGCGAATTTCATCTGCATCAATTTTAATAAACGATGTTTCATTATTGGAACAAAGAATAAATTTTCCAAAAAAGGAGGCTTCTTTTTTGTCTTTTCCTTTGGCTTCCGTTTTATGTGTATTAGTAGTAGAGAGGTATTTTATCCGTTCTGTGAGTTCATCAGTTTTAAATAAAACTTCATCAATGCAAATCAATAGTTTTGAACTCCAATCGGAGTTGAAATTTGAAGTAAAGTCACTGTTAGTTAAGAAAGTCAGATTGTATTCAAAAATTTCTTTTAACCACTTTAGGAATGTTGATTTACCTGTAGAACGTTCCTTACTAACTAAACAAAGAATTGGTAAAATTTGAGTCGGCTTTAAATAAATTAATTGCAAATAATCAAGTCCAAGTTCAAGTTGCTCACCAAAAATGTGAGATAGAAACTCCAGAGTATTAATAATTTCGCCTTCTAAAGGCGATTTACTTATTTGATGATAGGTGTTGTAATAATCCTGAACTCTTTTTTTGAAGAACTCGGGGCGATTCTCAGGGATGCATATGAACCCATCAAATCGTTCAATTTCTGAAAGGACATTTTTGCCATGATCTTGTCTGATTAACTCGGCAGACCAAATAACTAAAATTTCAATAAAATCACCTGATGGTAAAGGATATAAGGATTTCTTAAAATAGGTAGTTCCTATTCTTAAATACATGTTTTTCATTATACAATATGAATTTTATTGTATCTTTGTGAGATACGAATGGATTAAAAACAAAATAGAGCACAATCATTATAGTCGGAAGCTATTATGATTGTGTTTATTTTTTCCAATGATTCTCAATTGTATGTTCCTTATAGATTGCAGGGATTTCATTACGAAGTAAAAAATCCTCTAAATCAGATTTTTGAAAATAATTCAACTTCCCTAATGGACAGAAAAATCTTATTTCCTTTCTCGCTGTAAGCTTATATAAATATGAAGGTTTCATATTTAAAAACTCTGCTGCTTCTTCATGAGATAAAATAGTCTTAACTGCTAGACTTAACTTTTGAATACTATTCTCAATATGGAATAGTTTCTCTTCGATTTGTAGATTGCTCATCGTTTTCTTTTTTAAGATTTTAAATTCTCTTTGTGAGAACCATGAAGCAAAGGAATAGAAAGGATAAAAAGAAAAAAAGACAGTTAATCTATTATAACTGTCCTAACTCTCAAAAGAAACTCTCTTATTTTTTTTTCATCCAATCTCCAATTAACTTAGGATATACCTCTTTCTCCTTTTTAGGGTGTCCAATCTCGTTAAACTCAAAATATTTGTTTATCATGGTCACACTTTCGTTTCTATCTTTAGTCAATATCTGATTAGGAAACAAATCATTAATATAATCAAAAAGTAATTGTCTGTTTTTATGACCACTATCCGCAACTGGTTTCCAAATTAATTTTTCAATAGGTTCTTCCAACAAAATGAAAGTTTTAAAAACTGATAATTCACAATCAAACAATTTGTTTTCCAAAGCTTCCACATGCTTTCGTTTAATTTCTTCATTAGTAAAAGTAAAAGAGTTGTCTATTTTCTTTACATCTTCTAACAAAATATTATTTTGATCATTGATTACATTTGAAACTAATATAATATCGTTGATTTCGTTAGAACAATTATTAAGATTTTCTTTTGAAGGAGTTCTTATTTTATTTTCCAAAAAAAAATATATCCCAGCAAACGCGACAGAATCGACAATGAAAGTAATCGTAATATCAAACAAAGGTTTAGGTTCAATAAACGATTGGTAACTGAACCAAATTAAAGAGGAAGCGAGCAAAAATAAAATTAAATATATTTTCAACTTTACAGAGTTTATTTTCTCATTCCATTCTAATTTTTCATCAAAATAATAAGTAGACAAAACAGGAGTGATAATATAAGACAATCGCCCTACTATTAAAAGGTAAAATAGAAAAAGTAAACCCCAACATCCCGCAATAATTTGAACAGTTTCCATATTTTAATTTTTAACTTTATCAAAAATAGGAAAAAATAATCAGAGTATGATTTACTTAATTTGACTATAATGTTCGTCAAATGTTCGTTACAAGGCATAAAAAAAGCCCTTACAAATTTGTAAGGGCTTGATTTTCAATGTGAAGGCAGAAGGATTCGAACCTTCGACCGCCTGCTTAGAAGGCAGGTGCTCTATCCAGCTGAGCTATGCCTCCATTTTAAAAATCTAAGTCGACTTTTAAAAGTCGGGGTGGCAGGATTCGAACCTGCGGCCTCCTGCTCCCAAAGCAGGCGCGAT
>CAZMHK010000198.1:0-3821 GCA_964566045.1 uncultured Flavobacterium sp. | reverse complement strand
CGCAATTTTAGACGCAAGTGAATTCGATCAATTAAGCTATTT
This sequence comes from uncultured Flavobacterium sp., assembly GCA_964566045.1. Lineage (GTDB taxonomy): Bacteria > Bacteroidota > Bacteroidia > Flavobacteriales > Flavobacteriaceae > Flavobacterium. The sequence continues at coordinate 3,779 of CAZMHK010000198.1, read as the reverse complement.
CTTGACCTTATCTCATAATGCAATGAGAACCATTAAAATGAGTTTCGTGCTTTCGCTATTATACAATGTTGTGGGCTTGTTGTTTGCAATAACGGGTAATTTATTGCCACTTGTAGCAGCTATCATAATGCCTTTAAGTACTATAACTATTGTAAGTTTTGTCACCATTATGAGTAATTATTACGCAGGTAAAAAAAACAATTGAAAACGGGTTTGAAAAACGGTTTTGATAACACAATAAAAAGTAGTTAGCATGACAAATGTCATACTTTACTACGAACCCTAAAAGTAACTTTGTTAACACAAATATAAGGTATGAGCGTCATCTATTTATTAATCACAATAAGCATCATCGTTGCCATTGGTTTTTTTATTGCATTTGTATGTGCGGTAAAAACCGGACAATATGATGATGATTATACGCCATCAGTCAGAATGCTTTTTGATGATGAGCTTATCAAGTCAGGAGCTAAAAAGAACAAATCAAAAAAATGATTCTTTAATTCTTTAGCAAAAAAATCAAACAATAAACAACCTTAAAATTAACTATTTATATGGAAATGCAGCAGTTTTATTATGATAACAAAATTGTAAAAAAATTCATTTACGCTACCATTGTGTTTGGAGTTGTGGGAATGTTAGTCGGGCTTGCACTGGCTTTTATGTTCCTCTTTCCAAATATAACAGATGGAATACCGTGGTTGAGTTTCGGTAGATTAAGACCTTTACATACCAATGCGGTCATTTTTGCCTTTATAGGAAATGCCATGTTTGCTGGAATTTACTACTCTTTACAGCGATTGTTGAAGGCGCGAATGTTCAGTGATTTTTTGAGTAACCTTAATTTTTGGGGTTGGCAATTGATTATTGTAGCCGCTGCAATTTCGCTACCATTAGGCTATAGCTCGTCAAAAGAGTATGCGGAGCTTGAGTGGCCAATTGACATTGCAATTGCATTAATTTGGGTTGTATTTGGAATAAACATGATTGGAACTATTTTAAAACGTAGAGAGCGCCATTTGTATGTTGCCATTTGGTTTTATCTAGCAACATTTGTAACAGTGGCCGTTTTGCACATTTTTAATAGTTTATCATTGCCAGTTTCTGGGCTAAAAAGTTATTCTGTCTATGCAGGCGTTCAAGATGCATTGGTACAATGGTGGTACGGTCATAATGCGGTTGCTTTTTTCTTGACTACTCCGTTTTTAGGTTTGATGTATTATTTTATTCCTAAAGCGGCTAACAGACCGGTGTACTCATACAGGCTGTCTATTGTTCATTTTTGGTCATTGATTTTTATTTATATCTGGGCAGGACCACACCATTTATTGTATTCGGCTTTGCCAAACTGGGCGCAAAATCTTGGAGTAGCTTTTTCTATCATGTTAATTGCGCCATCTTGGGGCGGAATGATCAACGGACTTTTAACCCTGCGTGGTGTTTGGGATAAGGTGCGTGTGGAGCCAGTTTTGAAGTTTTTTGTGGTAGCGATTACAGGTTACGGAATGGCAACTTTTGAAGGTCCGATGTTGTCTTTAAAAAACGTTAACGCTATTGCGCATTACACCGATTGGATTATTGCTCACGTACACGTAGGAGCATTAGCTTGGAACGGGTTTATGGCTTTTGGTATGATTTACTGGTTGATTCCTCGAATGACAAAATCAAAGTTGTACTCAGTTAAATTGGCTAACATTCATTTCTGGATAGGTACACTTGGTATTATTTTATATTCAATTCCGATGTATGTTGCGGGCTTTTTGCAAGCGTCGATGTGGAAACAGTTTAATCCTGACGGTACTTTAACCTACGGTAATTTCCTTGAAACGGTTACTCAAATCATTCCAATGTATTGGATGAGAGCTATTGGTGGTACCATGTATTTAGTAGGAATGGTAATTTTGGTGTACAACATCATTCAAACCGTGCGTAGCAGTGCTAAAATTGAAGATGAATTAGCCGAAGCACCTGAATTAATCAAAATCAGTGCGGGTAGAGTTAAAGGTGAAAAATTTCATCCTTGGTTAGAGCGCAAACCAATACAATTGACCATTTTAGCAACGATAGCCATTTTAATTGGAGGAGTTATTCAAATTGTTCCTACCATAATGGTTGATTCAAACATACCAACTATTGCTAGTGTCAAACCTTACACGCCATTGGAGTTGGAGGGACGCGATTTGTACATACGTGAAGGTTGCGTGGGTTGTCACTCACAGTCTGTTCGACCGTTTCGAAGTGAAGTAGAGCGCTACGGGCCGCAATCTAAAGCAGGCGAATTTGTATACGACCATCCATTTTTATGGGGATCAAAACGTACAGGACCTGATTTATTACGAGTAGGCGAGAAGTACAATGACAATTGGCATTTTAATCATTTTTGGAATCCACAAAGTATTTCAGCAGGTTCTATTATGCCAGGATACAAATGGTTATTTGATAACAAACCAATGGATATTTCACTAACGCAAAAGAAAATGCAAGTCATGCAAACTTTGGGAGTGCCATACACGCAAGCCCAAATTGCCAGCGGCCTTGATGATTTACGAAAACAAGCTATTGCCATTGAGGAGAATTTAAAAAATGATCCTGATTTTGTAAAAAGTTACGAGGAAAGCCAAAAGAAAGCTAAAGCAAGAGGAGAAAAATTTGTTCCTATGAACCAAAGAGAAATCATTGCTTTAATTGCCTACATGCAAAGGTTAGGAACAGATATAAAAGTAAAAGACGGTACTAAATAAGATACATTATGTTTGAACAAATAAAACACAACATGGAAACAATAGACGGAGTTGCTATTTATCCAATATTATCATTATTAATTTTTTTCATCTTTTTTGTGATGCTGGGTTTTTGGGTTTTCTCTTATAAAAAAGAAAAAATAGCAGAACTGAGCCAGATTCCTTTGAAAAAAAAATAATAAATGTGATTTTTTAAAATGTAAAACATGAAAAAAATAATTCCTGTATACGTTAGAATACCTGTTGTTTTCTTTGCTGTAATGATAGCAATGGAATATTTGATAGACTCCGGAGACCGACCAGCTTTTGTCAAATTCCCGATGTTGTCTCTTTTTTTGGTCATTTTTCTATTCCTTTTAGTGGCGATAGAATTGATGTTTCAAGCAGTAGATAACATAACGTACCAAATTCTTTCCGAAGAAGAAAAAACAAAGGTAAATCAAGCTGAAAATAGCAGTTTTAAAGAGAAGCAATGGTACAAAAACCTTGTCGTTAAACTAACCAACAACCATGACAAGGCCAGTCAAGAGCAATTGTTATTGGATCATGATTACGATGGGATCAAAGAGTTAGATAACAATTTGCCACCGTGGTGGGTGTACTTGTTTTATTTGTGCATTATTTTTGGAGTAGTCTATATGCTTAGATACGAGGTTTTTGGGGCAGATAATCAGGAGATGGAGCTCAAAAAAGAAGTTGCTCAAGCTAAAATAGAAATTGCCGAATACATGAAAACAGCTCCAGATTTAATGGACGAAAAATCAGTGACTTTACTAACCGATCCAGCAGATTTAGCCATCGGAAAAGAAATTTTTAGTACCAATTGCGCCGCATGTCATAGAGCGGATGCCGGCGGGCAAATAGGACCCAATTTAACAGATGATCGTTGGATTTTAGGTGGCGGTATAAAAAATATTTTTCACACTTTGGTCAACGGTGGTCGTGACGGAAAAGGCATGATTTCTTGGAAAGGTACTTTGAAGCCAAAAGAAATGCAGAAAGTAGCCAGTTACATACTGTCATTGCAAGGATCTAATC
>CAZMHK010000197.1:0-3931 GCA_964566045.1 uncultured Flavobacterium sp. | reverse complement strand
TGATGAATTTTGAGTTTGATTCCGCCGTAGGCAAAACTGCCAAACGGATCGACTGAAACAAGATTTTCGTTTTCGAACAAATGGGCAATCGATTCTTGCTCGAGCAAATGTTTGATAACTACAATTTCGTGAGCGTAATTGAATATGGCAATCGTTTTAAATGTGTCCATTAGTGTTGTTTTTATAAAGATACAATTATTCCGTTATAGTTATATTTTCTTTAAAACTAGGTTACTTTGGTCGAATACAGTTTAGTATTTCGTAATTTTAGACTTTTAAGAACAAGATTTATGAGTAAAAGATTAAGAAAGCCGATAAAGAAAGAGAAAGATTTCTCAGATAAAATTTTAAAAATACTATCGCAAAGTGCCAATAAAGCATTCAATTATAAACAAATAGGAGCTAAGTTAGAGTTAGATGATACCGCTAGTAGAAATCAAATCATTAAAGATTTAAAAATATTAGCCTCGCAAAATAAGATTATTGAGTCGGAACCAGGTAAGTATTTGGTAAAAGCTGCCAGTCAAGATTATTACGAAGGTAAAATTGATATGACGGGTCGTAAAACAGCCTTTTTTGTTTGTCCAGATCTTGAGGATGATGTTTTTATTCCTACTGCAAACTTGAATCATGCTTTAGATAAAGATATCGTAAAAGTATATGTGTACAACCGCAGAAAAGGAAAACGTCCTGAAGGTGAAGTAATTGAAGTTATAGAACGACACAAAACAGATTTTGTAGGTGTAATTGATATTCAACCTAATTTTGCTTTTGTGTCTACAGCCAATCCTAAAATGTATACTGATATTTTTATTCCAAAGGATAAAATAGGCGAGGCGGAGCAAGGTGATGTAGTTTTGGTGCATATTGAAGATTGGCCAAAACGTGCCGATAGTCCGTTTGGTACGGTTGTGAAAGTTTTAGGTAAACCAGGTGAACACGATACGGAGATTCACGCTATTCTTGCTGAATATGGTTTGCCATCAGAGTTTCCTATTGAAGTAGAAACTTATGCACAAAAAATAGATACTTCGATTACGGCAGAAGAAATTGCAAATCGTCGTGATCTGCGTGATACATTGACCTTTACCATTGATCCAAAAGATGCTAAAGATTTTGATGATGCTTTGTCTTTCAAAGAATTAGAAAATGGTAATTACGAAATTGGAATTCATATTGCTGATGTATCGTATTATTTAGAAGAAGGAACTATACTTGATGATGAAGCTTATCAAAGAGCAACATCGGTTTATTTAGTGGATAGAGTAGTGCCTATGTTGCCTGAGGTGTTGTCAAACTTTGCGTGTTCCTTGCGTCCGCATGAAGAGAAATATACTTTTTCGGCCATATTTGAAATTACTGATAAAGCGCAAGTGGTAAACCAGTGGTTTGGTCGAACGGTAATTTATTCAGATCAACGTTTTGCTTACGAAGAAGCGCAACACATCATAGAAACGAAACAAGATGTTATTCCTGTAGAAATTTCGATCACTGGAGCAGCTTATCAAGTTCCTGCAGAAATTGTTGCAGCAACGCTTAAAATGGATGAAATAGCGAAGATTTTTAGAAAAAAGAGAATGGCTGATGGTGCGATATCTTTTGACAAAGTCGAAGTAAAATTCAACTTAGACGATGCGGGTGAACCACAAGGTGTTTACTTTAAAGTATCTAGAGATGCCAATCATTTGATTGAAGAGTTCATGCTTTTGGCAAATAAAAAAGTAGCCGAATACATTGGTAAACAAAGGAAAACCTTCATTTACAGAATTCACGATGAGCCTAATGAAGACAAATTAATAGCCATGCAAACCGTAATTGCTAAGTTTGGTTACAAAATTGATTTCAGAAACAAAGGCGATATTTCTAAATCTTTGAATCAATTAATGGCAGATGTTAATGGTAAAAAAGAGCAAAATTTAATTGATACATTGGCTATTAGAAGTATGAGTAAAGCCAAATATTCTACTGATAATATTGGTCATTACGGACTTGCTTTTGAATATTATTCGCATTTTACATCACCAATTCGTCGTTATCCTGACGTAATGGTACACCGTTTGTTGCAGTTTTACCTTGATGGAGGAAAATCTGTTGATGAAGAAACGTATGAAACCAAATGTTTACATTCGTCAACAATGGAAGGTTTGGCAACCAATGCGGAACGAGATTCTATCAAATACATGCAAGTAAAATACATGCAAGATCATCAGGATCAAGAGTTTTTGGGTGTAATTTCGGGTGTAACTGAATGGGGAATTTATGTTGAAATTATCGAAAATAAGTGCGAAGGAATGGTACGTATTCGCGATATTCGTGATGATTATTACACTTTCGATGAAAAACAATATGCACTAACTGGTGCTACTTCGGGTAGATTATTGCAATTAGGAGACGAAATTTTCGTTAAAGTTAAAAATGCCGATTTAGTTAAAAAACAATTGGATTTTAATTTTTTAAGAAGAAATGAATAATAAGTAATTCAAACAAGTATGAAAAAGATAGCACTATTGGTTTGCCTTGTTGTTGCACAATGGAGCCAAGCACAAGTAACAAGAAATTTAGGTGATTTTGACGAAGTTAAGGTTTTTGACAAAATCAATGTACTTTTAATTCCAAGTAAAGAAAATAAAATTGAAGCTACAGGAGCTCGTGCAGATGAGTTAGAAACAGTAAACAAAAATGGCGAATTAAAAATCAGAATGCCTTTAACTAAACTGTTGGCTGGAGAGGATATTATTGTAAAATTGTATTTTAAAGAAATTCAAGCTGTTTCAGCAAGTGAAGGCAGTACAGTTCAAAGTGAGCATGATTTTAAACAAACGAGTTTGGCTGTAAGTTCTAATTCAGGTTCTAAAATTACTTTAGACATAGATGTTGAAAATGCGACGGTAAAATCAAATTCTGGAGGAATTGTTCACCTAAGCGGAAAAGCGAGCACACAAGACGTAAAAATCACTTCAGGAGGTATTCTTGAAGCAAGAGATTTAAATACTTCACAAACTAGTATCAATGTATCTGCGGGAGGACAATCAGAGATTCAAGCAAGTGTACTTGTTAACGCAAAAGTACGTGCTGGTGGATCAATTTTTATCTACGGATCACCCAAACAAATCAATAAGGAAGTATTTATTGGTGGTACTATTTTGGAAAAAAAGTAGTACTTTGCCTTTCCTTTTAGGATAATAAATAGATTTTTAATGATAAACGATATACTGTCTGGAATTCCGTGGGGAATTTTTCTAAGTTTTATGATTGGTCCCGTTTTTTTTATTTTACTAGAAACGAGTATTATAAAGGGATTTCGTGCAGCTTTGGTTTTTGATTTAGGTGTTGTTTTAGGTGATATCGTTTTTATTGCAATTGCGTATTTAGGCAGTTACAGATTGATTCAAAGCTTGAAAGACCAGCCTGCTTTGTTTATTTTTGGAGGAGTTATCATGTTAGCTTACGGTGTGATTTCATTTGTTCAACTCAAAAAAGTTGAAAAAATAAACACTGATTCTATTGATAGAGAAATCGTAAAGAAGAATTATTTCAGTCTTTTTATGAAAGGTCTTTTGCTCAATATTATCAACATAGGTGTGTTGGGTTTTTGGTTGGCAATTATTATATCTATTGGCCCGAAATTAGAAATGCAAACACCAAGAATGTTAACTTTTTTCGTATCGGTGATTGGTACGTATTTAATTATTGATTGTTTTAAAATACTGTTAGCTAAACAACTCAAATCGCGATTAACACCACACAATATTCTAAAAATTAAAAAAGGAATAAGTGTAGTGATGATGATTTTTGGGATCGTTTTAATCACTCAAGGTTGGTTTCCCGAAGAAAAAGAAATGGTAAAAAAAGCATTTGAAAAAATAGAGAATAAGTAATTCTAAATTATATTAAATTGACAAAGCCTTGATTCTAATACAAGAGTTTCAAG
>CAZMHK010000196.1:0-3934 GCA_964566045.1 uncultured Flavobacterium sp. | reverse complement strand
CTAGAGCCAACCTTGACCTCTTCAAATCCCTGGCACCAGGCCAGAAGTTGGAATATCCAAATAAAAGTAAAAAACTCTCCTCGTGAATTAACATTATCTGCAAACCATTCTGACAATCCAGATGGAGTAGAGATGTACTGATACAACAATTGAGGTGATGAATTGATAGGGAATTCGATTTCGTAACGTACTTTTTGATCCATGAGCTACTTTTAATTTTTTGGAAATATATAGAATATAACTACAACAAAAAAGCATTTTTAAAAATATTTTTTTTTCTTCACTTTATACTTGCAAGGTCTAAAATAGTTGCTATCTTTGCACCCGCAATCAGGAATAGTTAACCACCTGATCATGGCGAGATAGCTCAGTTGGTTAGAGCGCAGGATTCATAACCCTGAGGTCCCGAGTTCAAATCTCGGTCTCGCTACCAAAAAACACCCTTAAACATCAATTGTTTAAGGGTTTTTTCTTGGGATTATATTTATAGGAAATAGCATCTAAAAAAATAACTATTTAACGTCAAATGCCACCTTTCCTTTTCGTTTTCTTTGAGGACCAAAGCTTTTATTGTAAGAGGAAATATTTTTTTGAAATTCTTTTAACACTTGTAATTGTCCAATGCGGCAAAAACCATTCTGCAATTTCGGGATTGTATTACTTAAGTTACCTTTTTTTGAATGCGTTTGATTTTGCCAAATTGCTTTTCCTTTGACACAAAAAAACGAACACAAAAAAAACACGAGTACAATTAACTTTTTTGGGGCTGCAATTGAATTCATTTTAAAAATGGAGCTTCATTAATTTTGAATAAATCCAAAAGTAACGAGCTTAAAAATCATTTCTTTACGGGAAACCGTAAAGCAGGATTTTTTTCTTGAAATGAATCACATTAAAATTGAATATACAGTTAAGAAATAAAAATTTAGGTGTATTTATATCAGACCCAGATCTTTCGCGATTGATACCAAATGGGTAGTATTGAGCGCTCTAAAGTAAATTTTCAGTTTTCCAATTCGCTTTTCGATGGTGCTTTTACTATTTGGGGTAATTCCTGCTTCTTTCAAAACAGATTCCATAGCTTCTTGAGAGACGCCTTTTGAGAGATACTCTAATAATTGAATGTCGTAGTCATCTATTTCGTTGACTAGTTTTTCCTGAAAAATAAACTGTAAATCCACGGGCAAATACGGAGTATCCTGGGTTGCAATTGCCTCGACTGCTTTGCGCAACTCGACCATTGTATTGCGTCCTTTCATCACAAAACCGTTAACACCTAATTGTTCAAATAAGGCTTTAATACGATAGGATTTATCTTCAATAGAAAAAGCAATGATTTTTAAATCCGGAAAAATTCCCTTGACAGCATCAATTAAAGCTTCGCCAGAGGACAATAAAGTGGTTCGATGATCAGCTTTGAATGACAAATCTGTTATTAACAAATCATAGGGAACCTCATCCAGAGCCGCTCTTTTTATTTTCAATAATGCATCGTCACAGTATTTTGTAAAGTCAATTTGTGGGATTCCCATTTTTTTTAAGACACTAACCGCAGCCACATCATTAAAATCAATATCGTCAACTATTAAAACTTTTTGAAACATAAGTCACCTATTTAGGAAATGTTAATTGGATTTTTAGCCCTTTTGAGCTTTTCGAGTCAAAAATAATACTTCCTCCAATGGTATGAATACGGTTTTCCACATTGAGCAGTCCATTTTTACTTTGAAGAGGATTATTTATACCAATTCCGTTATCTGAATAATGAATATAACAGTGTTTGTTGTCAGTCTCAAAGCGCAAGACTACTAAAGTCCCTTGATTGTGTTTTTTCATGTTAATCATTAATTCTTGCAATACACGATAAAGTGCAATTTTCTTTTCTTCGGCAATCTTGTTCCACAAAATGCTGTTACTATCTTTTAAAATAACCTGTACTTGAGTTGCATTAAAACTAGAAAGCATTTCCTTTAATTCGCTTTCATAGGTTTCACCCGTGGGAATAGGGCTGTTTTCTCTCGATATGTTGCGTGTTCGACGGTAAATTTTATCCAAATTATCTAACAAGGTTTCTTTTTGACTTACATTTTGCAAGTCTTGCGTTTCTGCAAAAGCAATAGTTTGATAAACGTCATTGGCTAATTCATCATGCAATTTTTTAGAAATTCGAATTTCACTTTCATATATTGCTGCTTGTTTTTCCTTCTTGTTCTTATCTTGAAGATAGAAATATAAAATGAGTGCCAAAATTACCCCCAAAAACAAGATAAAAAACAACATATAATTTTGAAGTTTTTCTTGCTCTAATGCCAAAGCTTTTTCTGCATTATCAGTTTTTAATTGTAAATTCTCATTTTGTGCTTGGGTAGCATCATACTTGATTTTGGCAAACTGATTTTTAGCAATCTGCCTAACTTTTGTAATGCTATCGTTAAGTTGAAGGTATTTTTTTGTGTAGTTACGCACTTGTAATGGAGTACTTATTTCCATCAGCAATGCCAAAGCTGATAAGCGATCATCAATACTTTTTATCGCCGTGGCTTTAGCATACGATTCTTGTGCATATTTAATAGCCAATTGAGGCTGGCTCCTCTGATAATACTGAGCAAGATTGTTAAAACTAGTGACTAAACCATAGTCAAATTGTAATTGTTGCCGAATCTTCAAAGCTCTTTTTAAGACTATACCGCTGCTGTTATCTCCTACTTTGTAATAGCAATAGCCTAGATTACCTAAAACTCTGGCAAGATGCTCTAAGTTGGCCTGAGCAATTGGTGATTTAGAGAGCGACTCAAGTGACTGTATGGCTTGTTTGTAGTTTTGTTGCTCCATGTGAACCACCGCAATATTGTTCTGCATGATTTCTTTTTGCAAAGGCGTATCAGCCAATTCACTTGCTTTTTTGTAATACGTAATGGCGTTTGGATAATCGTAAAGGTTCTTATAATTAATCCCTAACGAATTGTATATCGCCACTTTATACTGGGTTTCAATTTTGTTTTTAAAGTAGGAAATCGCCTCTGTAGCAGTAACTTCACTTCCTACATAATCTCCTTGTGTTTGCTGTATTGCGGCCATTTTTAGAAGTGCATATACTATTTTTTTTGCATCTTCCTTAGCGGAACTTTGGGTTCGAACTTGATTGTAATAGTAGTAGGCGCTGTCGTAAATACCCTTCGCATAAAAATCTTCTGCCGTTGTAATGTACTTTTCATAAACCGTAACCGATTTTACTGCTGTTTCAACGGGCGTTGTTTTTGAACAGGAACAAAAAAAAGTCCCTATAAATAAGAGAAAAATAAAAAACGGGAAACGTACTTTTTGTAGTATCATTTCCCGAAAATATCAAATTAATTTTAATAAATGTAAAATCAAATTCTATTTTTTGGAGAAGTTGTTGGAGATTGTCCACTAGAATCTACTCCGCTCCCGCACGTTTCATTGGCAAAAATTTGAGTGGCAGTAATTGGGGAATTTGATATAATTATTCAAAACATCAGCTCGACATAAGTCGCACAATTGTTCTTTTACGAGGTTTTACAAAAGAGGTTCCAAAAAAGCTAATCTAATGATGCTTGCATTTGAAAGTATAAATGGTTCTTCATTACATTTGAAATAGAAAGCTATTTCCCCCACAAAATCTTTCGGAAATAAACTAACAGCACAATAAAATACAACGCATTATCAAGTGCATGTGCCATAACTACACCTTTTAAGCCATAAATATTCATTAAAAAAAGACTGCTCCAATACAAAAACAGCAGAGACAGGAACTCTGAAACCAAAAATGCAACTGTATGTTTTTTTGCAAAAAATTGATAACCCAAAATCAGTGCTGCAACTTTGAAAATATCACCAAGCAATTGCAAAAAAAACAAATCGGCAACAGGTTTAAAGCTAGGCGCAAATAAAAATTGAATGATATAATCACGGC
>CAZMHK010000195.1:0-3980 GCA_964566045.1 uncultured Flavobacterium sp. | reverse complement strand
TGTTTAATTAATTATTTTTGTTTAATAATCTGTATCGATTATTTAGGACTAGTCATTAGGTTCGATAATTATTTGAATGAAATAGTAAAAGTGGTTCCTTCATTTATCTTACTATTAACTGAAATACTTCCACCCAAGCTGCTAACATGATTGTAAACGAGATATAAGCCAATACCACTGCTGTCCGTACTATCATGAAATTTTTCATAAAGACCAAAAACTTTATCTTTTACTTTTTCAATATCAAAACCAATTCCTTGATCGCTAAAAATTAATTGTTTAGAGCCATTACTAAATTTTGTTGTTATAAAAATATTTGGTGAGCTAGCAATTTTACTATATTTAATGGCATTGCTTAGCAGATTTAAAAAAATGCTTTGCAAGTAGCCTTTATTAAAATCTATTTCGTCAAATGCAGAAAAATCAGTTGCAATAACAGCTTTAGAATTTAAAACTAATGATTTAATAGATGCGGTTACTAACGCTAAAGTTTCAGGGATATTTACGGTTTCAATTTGAGGGTGTAAATGTTCATTAATCACTAGTTGATCTAGTGATTCGTTTAATGTATTTCTTAAATTCTGACTTGTTTCCTGTAGGATGTTTATTAATTCTAAAGTTTCGTCATCGGCTATTTTAGATGGATCTAACAAGTTAAAAATAGCCAACATATTATTCAGTGGCGACTTTAAATCATGCGATGTTTTGTGTGAAAGTACTGTGAGTTCTTTATTGATTTGCGTTAATTTTGTTAATAAAATATTACGCTCCTCTTCTTTCTTTTTAGTTTGCGTGATATTTTTTGCAATAGCATAAACTAATTTTTCTTCTATTACAGGCATTGAAGTCCATGACAACCAGATAATTTCTCCGTTTTTTGTAAGGTATCGGTTTTCAAAATTAAGCAGCGGTCTGTTTTTGTAAACTTGCTCTCTGGTTTCAATAGTGTTTTTAAGATCAGCTTCATGTATAAAGCTATTTATAGGTTTAGCGTAAAGTTCAGCTTCGGTATATCCTAAAGTTCGCGATACTGCTGGATTTATTCTTTTAAAATAACCGTCAAATCCTGCAATACAAATGAAGTCTGCAGCTATTTTAAAGAAATTATCAAAATGATAAATTCCCTCTGGATCAGGATTTTCTATATTTTTAGTCATGATTATTTCACCTAAATGATACTGTTTCTAAGTTAAATAAAAAAACAGGAAATACTTCTATTTTGTGTTGATTATCAAAGAGTTTGATTTCAAAGCTAGTTAATATTTATCAATTATTAAGGTGATTTTATCACAATATTTTACTTTTAATCTTAAACAAAAAAAAACAGACTCTTTATCATAGAATCTGTTTTATTTCGTACTTAGAAATGTTTTTATCGTTTTATACTTTAAATATTCCGCCAAGTGCAATAATTCTTTGTAAAAAGAAAAAATCTTGCGAGGCTCTATCTGCCGTACTTTGTGTGGTGCGAATGTCAGACATGTTGATGTAACCGCCTTTTATTTCTCCTTGAATATAAAAATGTTTGAAAAAAGTGATATTCAATCCAGCTTTTACCGAAGCTCCGTATCCTGAAACATGAAAATCGTCGTGTCGCTCTTTACCAAGCAATGTAGTATTGGTTTTAGGATAAAGCATTCCGGCGCCAATACCCTCTGTTAGATTCACTTGAATTTTATCAGTATCTGAAATTTTAAATAGTTTGGAAATATCATCATGACGCGATACTTCCGTATGTACGTAGTTTAAACCATCGGTATGTTCGTACATTAAAAAATCTTCAGTCAATTCAATTGGGGAATTATTATACACTCCGTCAAAAGGTGTTCCTGCCGCAATTGTACCACTAATATTAGCTGTTTGACCTTGAGTCATTACATATTTCATGTGGTCAACTCCAAGGGCAATACTGTAATGATCATCTATAAAATAACCCAAACGCAAATTAGTTTGTGGGATGGTCATTTTTGTGGGGTTTATGTAATCTACATGCCAACCTTTAGGTTTATCATGTGCTGTTATGTTATTTAGGGTAAAATTATAATCGGCGCCCTTAAAAGTTACATCAGATTTACTATAAGTTTCTCTGTTTCCGCCCCATGATACAAAAAACTTTCCTTTATTGTGTGCTGTATATTTATCTTGAATTTTAATATTGTCTTGAGCTTGAACTATATTTCCAGCCAAAACAGTAAAAATTGTAGATATAAAAAATATTTTTTTCAATTGTTTAGTTCTCAAAAATTAGAATTTATTTACAGTTTGTCTAATAGCCACAAGCTTAGTCATTAAAGCCTCAAAATAATCTAAATGTAGCATGTTAGCGCCGTCACTTTTGGCATTAGCAGGATCAAAATGCGTTTCTATAAAAATACCATCCACTCCTGTTGCAATTCCAGCCTTGGCGATCGTTTCAATCATATCAGGGCGTCCGCCTGTTACACCTGCAGTTTGATTGGGTTGTTGTAAAGAGTGGGTTACATCAAGTACCGTTGTAGCATAGTTTTGCATTGTTGGAATACCTCTAAAATCAACAATCATGTCTTGGTAGCCAAACATCGTTCCTCTATCAGTAACCATCACATTGGCATTGTTGCAATCCAGTACTTTTTGAACGGCATGCTTCATGCTTTCTGGACTCATGAATTGTCCTTTTTTCAAATTCACAACTTTACCAGTATTAGCCGCTGCAACTACCAAGTCAGTTTGACGTACCAAAAAAGCAGGAATCTGCAATACATCGACATATTGAGCAGCCATGTCAGCATCTTCATTGGTGTGAATGTCAGTAACGGTTGGAATATTAAAAGTTTCAGAAACTTTTCTTAGAATTTTTAAAGCCTTTTCGTCGCCAATTCCCGAAAAACTATCTATTCTGGAACGATTTGCTTTTTTAAAGGAACCTTTAAAAACAAATGGAATTTGAAGATTGGTAGTAATTCCAACTAATTTTTCAGCAATTTGTAATGCCATTTCTTCGCCTTCAGTAGCGCAAGGGCCAGCCAATAAGAAAAAATTGCCGCTATCAGTATGCTTAATTAAAGGGATATCTTGTATGTTCATAATGTGTTGTTTTTTAAAGTTGCAAAGATAGTCAGGTTTTACAAATTTGCTTGCGATTTTATTTTTTTTAGGAGCTCTTTCCTGCTATCCGTTGCAATCTTTTGCTTTTTGAAAATAAAAAGCAAAAGGATTTCCACTACTATCAGGGCTAGGAGCGATTATTTTTTTAAAGTGAAACCCATTGGTACCATCAAAACTCCTTTTTCATAGATGTTTAAGTAGAGTAAAACAGGTTTATTTTGACCCTGCCATTTAATCTGATATACATCTAAGAAACCTGCACCCATATCACTTTTTGTGGTTGGAAAAGGACAACAGCTTTCTAGTTTTTCATAACTTATTTTTTCACCTTTTGGCCCAGCCAAGGCATTCAAAAAACGTTCTTGGTTAATGGTCGGATTTGTTGTACCGCTAAAAAAAATATTTATCGGATAATCTTTATCGTACCCATATTTCTTATCATTACTAAACTGAGTAATTATAAAGGTGTTATTCTCGCTCAGTCGTAGGTTTGGTGCCGAGTCATCGGTGTTTTTTAAAGTTGATTTGGTGCTAGTGCAAGAGCTTAGTTGTAATGCCAAGATGGTTAAGAGCAGTAATTTTTTCATACTATGTGGTGTTTTTGTATTTGTTTGTAGCGCTTTTTAGGGGTTCAATTTCCAAAACAAAGATAAATGAATCTGAGATGTATTGTATTTCTACTTCCAAATTTTACACGTCTTAATTGAACTTTGCAAATGCTTCTTATATTTGTCTAAAAAATTCAAGAATATGGAAATAATTTTTCAAACCTGGCCTTGGTATATTTCAGGTTTTTTGATTGGTATGATAATGCTTGCACTTACTTATTTTGGTAAATCTTTTGGGATGTCTTCGAACTTGCGCTCACTTTGTGCGATTGCTGGATTGGGTAAAAA
>CAZMHK010000194.1:0-4002 GCA_964566045.1 uncultured Flavobacterium sp. | reverse complement strand
CGCCTTAGTCTCCAATACTTACGTAATAACCGTTGATCCTATAAATTTTAATTGCGTACGGGGCATTTCTCAATGTGCTATTGTTAGAGCTGAACTACGTTCGTAACAACAAATGCCTACGGAAATGTAATCATTAAAGTTCATCTGAAACCCTTGATTGATCGTTTTAGAAATAACAGAAGCGTTGGTTTCTAATTTTTTTGCCAAATCGGTAAGCGTTAATTCGGGATTTTGATAGAGTTTTTCTATTTGAATTAAGGTTTCTATTTTAGATTTCCAATGTTCCGTTTCGGGCGAAACAGTGTCCTCTACCGCCTCGTATTGAATGTCAATGCTAGTCTCCAAATTACCTGCACTGCTGTTGTCCAATAAAAGAATAGGACTTTTGTCAAAAAATGACATTTTAAACGGTATCGTAGCATTTGTAGGATTAGAATATCCCGTAATGGCAATGTAGTACATCACAATCGAAAAGAAAAGATAAAACCACCAAGTGCCTTGATAGGATTTTATTTCAGGAAAAAAGTATCCTATACTATCAAAAACGAGTGGTAAAAGTAACATTACTAAAAAGGCAATCAAATACGTTTGAATCCATTTAAACAAAACCGAATCAGCATAACTCACTACTTGAAACATCAGTTTTTTGTAAACATTGTAATATCGAATGCTCAAAATAAAGTATACAATCATCGAGAGCAAACCTAATTTTTGATACCATTCCTCAAAGTCTTTGTCCATTCCGTTTTCGTAGAAATAATAGTCGCCAAAAATGAATTTGTCGTAAATCCAGATAGCAATAATGTAAATAAGATACAGCAATCCTGGCAGAATATGTATTGCCTCTTTTTTCGAAAATTTAAATGAGGGATTCAATAAACTTTGGGTGTAAAAAAAGATGATAGGACCTATCCATAAAAGGTGTTGAAAAGGTGTGTAAAATAAAATATCCCGATAGGGTTGATTGTCATACCAGCCTGCAAAACCAAGCATCCAAGGTGCAATATAGAGGCTACAAAGAAAAATGAAAAAACTCAACCAATAATTCGATTTATTGTCGGTTTTGATAGCTTTTGCAAGTAACAAAACGCTGTATACAATTCCTTGCGTAAACGAAATAAGTAAAACGGAACTGTAAAAGCCAAATTGAAAAAGCATCTTGTAGTTTTCGTAAAAATAATTATTTTTCGTAAACCAATATCAAAAATTTGTGAGTACGACTTCTTGTGTCTTAATCTCTTGATAGTTCCAAAATTATCGGTCTAATTTTTTTATCTTTGCAAAAAAAATAAAACACCTTGATTAAAATAGGCGACCATATTGTTTTACCGGATTTTCCCTTACTTCTTGCTCCAATGGAAGATGTAAGCGATCCGCCGTTTCGTAGATTGTGCAAAATGCATGGTGCTGATATGATGTATTCAGAGTTTATCTCATCAGAAGGATTGATTCGTGATGCCATCAAAAGCCGAATGAAATTGGATATTTTTGATTACGAGCGCCCTGTGGGAATCCAGATTTTTGGTGGAGATGAAGAGGCAATGGCACTTTCGTCAAAAATTGTGTCTACTGTAAATCCGGATCTTATTGATATCAATTTTGGTTGTCCAGTAAAAAAAGTGGTCTGTAAAGGCGCGGGTGCGGGTGTTTTAAAAGATGTCGATCTAATGATTCGGTTGACCAAAGCTGTTATTGAAAGCACTCACTTGCCTGTAACGGTGAAAACGCGTTTGGGTTGGGATGATAACTCAATCAATATCGATGAGGTTGCAGAACGTTTGCAAGATATTGGCGTTGCCGCATTGAGCATACACGCTAGAACGCGTGCCCAAATGTACAAAGGCCACTCGGACTGGTCACACATTGCCCGCGTGAAAAACAATCCAAGAATTACAATGCCGATTTTTGGTAATGGAGATATCGATTCACCAGAGAAAGCATTACAATATAAAAACGAATACGGCATTGACGGAATCATGATTGGTCGCGCCGCTATTGGTTATCCTTGGATTTTTGACGAAATCAAACATTACTTCAAAACCGGTGAATATTTAGCAAAACCTACCGTTATTGATCGAGTAGAGGCAGTTCGCAATCACCTTACTTGGGCCATGGACTGGAAAGGCGAACGATTAGGAATTGTGGAAACGCGTCCGCATTACACCAATTATTTCAAAGGAATCCATTCTTTTAAAACCCACAAACAAAAATTAGTAACCCTCGATCGTCCCGAAGAATTATTTGCAGCCTTAGATGAAATTCAGGATGCTTACGCAGGATACGAGGTGGTTTAGTAATTACTGTTAACATAACCCGAGCTATATCGAACAAGCGAAGAAATTCCATTAATTTGCACAAATTAATTCGTGTAAATTAGTGGAATTCGTGTTTTATTTTAAAAAGGGAAAACTATTCCAACAAAGATCTGCTCACGCGACTACTAGCAATAAGTGAGGCTAGAAAACCCAGAATTACAATGGTTGTCATCACAATGGCCACATTTTCAAAAGAAAAAACAACTGGATAAGCCAAACTTTCAGTGAGCATAATCCATTGAAAATGCTCTTGAAGCAACACGATTACAATTCCTAAAAACAATCCTAAAACACCTCCAAATACACTCAGTAAGGTACCTTGTAGCAAGAATATTTTACGCAAATCTTGAATAGGAGTACCCAAATTGTACAAGGTTTTCAAATTGGCTTTTTTATCCAAAATCATCATAATCAATGCGCCAACCAAATTAAATAAAGCAACTACTATCACTAAAGTAAAAATCAAGTACACTGCAATATTCTCCGTGTTCAGCATTTTGTATAGCGACGCGTTCAGCTGTGCTCTGTTTTTTATGGTAACGGTATTTTTAAAAATAGTTTGCAACTGCTCGTTAATAGATGCCTCATCAGCGTTGGGGGCTAATTTGAGTTCTATCCCTGAAACTTTATTGGTAGGATAACCCAATAATTCTTGTGCCAAACCTAAATCGGCAAAAACATATTTCGAGTCTAAATCTTCGTTTATAGCATAAATTCCAACCGGAATCAAATCCGATTTGTTGAAGGCTTGTTCCAAGTTGTCAATCGTTCCTCGACCCGGTTTTGGCACTAAAACCTCAAGCTGACGATTAAAGTCTAGTAAACCCATCGAAAATTTTTGAGCTATGCCATAACCTACCACCACTTGGTATGTATCAGGTTGCAACCATTGCCCATTGTATAATTTTGATTCAATTGCATTGACCTTGCTGTAATTGGGGTCAACACCTTTTAGGTAAGTCACCTCTTGCTTACCATCAAAGGTAAACAACACGCGTTCTTCAATAATTTTGGTAAACGATACCACGCCAGCAACAGCCTTAATTTGCTGCTCTTGTTGCGGGCTCACCACAAACGATTTCCCTTTGGTACTGCTAATTTTTAAATCAGGGTCAATCTCATTCGTAAACGATAAACTAAAAACTTTTAAGCCGCTAAATACTGAAAGTACGACAAACAAGGCCATAGCACCCACAATAATACCCAAACTCGCAATGCGGTTTATGATATTGATGGCATTATTTTTACTGTTACTTTTAAGGTAACGCGTGGCTATGTACAGCGGAAAATTCAAGGATTATTGGAATCTGCGTTTGTCTAGTAAATCTCTGTTCTCAATAGGATTGTCTCTGTTGGCAAGCGCATTGTCAATTTTTTCAATGTAATCTAATGAGTCGTCAATAAAGAAAACCAAATTAGGGACCTTGCGCAATTGCAGGCGTACACGTTGCGATAAATCGTGTTTAATATTTTTTGAATTTGATTTTACAGCTTCTAAAATCTCTTGCGCTTTGTCCTGAGGAAAAACACTCAAATGCACCGTAGCAACTGATAAATCAGTAGTTACAGCAACTTTAGATACCGAGATCACCAAGTTAGAAACGCCGTTTTTTCTCACTTCACCTTGCAGGATATCCACCAAATCTTTTTGGATTACCCCGCCTATTTTTTTCTGTCTATTTGTTTC
>CAZMHK010000193.1:0-4004 GCA_964566045.1 uncultured Flavobacterium sp. | reverse complement strand
CTTACAAAGCAGGTGATCCCGAGTTTAAGTTCTCAGGATTCCTCCCTCCGCTAAAAGTGATCAGTGGTGGAATGACATTAAACTTTTAATCCTCAAAAAAATAGTAATATGAAAAATTTACAATTTATAATGGTACTAACAAAGCCATTTCAGGTGTATCGCATTCTTTTGGTTTTGGCACTGATACTGTCTTCAAGTTCCTGTAGTGATTTTGTGGAGGTTCCATTGCCTAATTCTCAGCTTACAGGAACTACAGTTTTTGAAAGTGAATTGACAGCAAACGCAGCAATGGCACAAATCTATGCACAACTTCGTGACGGTGGCATATTATCTGGTTTACCCACTGGTGCATCTGTTAGAATGGGCTTATATGCTGATGAATTACAAGATTATACCAACTCTACAATTTCACTACCTATTTACAACAATGCGCTTACGGCTGACAATGCTACTGTGGCGTCACTTTGGACTTCAAGTTATAGTCAAATATATAACGCAAATTCGGTTATTCAAGGTGTTGAAAATGCGAGTGATTTACCTATTGCAGTTAAAAACAGAGTGTCGGGTGAAGCACTATTCGTTCGTGCTCTAGTGCATTTTTATCTGTTGCAGATTTATGGTAGCATCCCCTATAATACAGGAACCAATTACGAAATTAATAGAAAAGTTACTCGTAGTACTGCAGATCAAGTATATATGGCAATCGCAAAGGATTTAGAAATTGCTAGTACTAGGTTGCCTGAAAATTATAGTTCTTCGGATCGTGCAAAACCCAACAAAATGGTGGCCAAAGCCATGCTGGCCAGAGTATATTTATACATGAACAGAAATATAGAAGCTGCGAATGAAGCAACTACTGTTATCAATAGTCCGCTTTATGCCTGGGAAACAGATTTGAATAAAATTTTTCTGAGAAATGGTAAAACTACTATTTGGCAATTAGCATCAGCAACAGCGGTACGAAATAGTAATGAAGGTACAACTTTTATTTTCGTATCTGGACCGCCACCAGTTTGTGCGCTTCGTACCGATTTTATGAATGCATTTGAAACAGGTGACCAACGCAAATTGAATTGGACAAAGTCAGTTACCACCGGACTAAATACTTGGTATCATCCTAATAAATACAAACTGCGCACCGCAACAACAAGTTCGCAGGAATATTCTATTGTGTTGCGCTTAGCAGAACAATATTTAATCAGAGCCGAAGCAAGAGCAAAACTAGGCGATTTAGCAGGCGCAAAAGAGGATTTAAATAAGATAAGAACGACCGCCGGTTTACCAATAATTACATCAACTATCACCTCTGAAATTTTGTCTGAAATTCAAAAACAACGCCGATTTGAGTTTTTTACCGAACACGGCCATCGCTTTTTTGATTTAAAGCGCACTGCAACAGTCGATGAAGTACTATCTGTTTCAAAACCAGGCTGGAACAGTTCCGGTATTTTGTGGCCTATCCCAGAGCTAGAATTGAACGCAAATCCTAATTTACAACCACAAAACACAGGTTATTAAAGTCATGAAGCTATTAAAAAACAATAGTACTATCGCTTTCAGTTATTCTTGTAAAAGAACAATTTTGTCATTTTGGATAGTAATATCCTGCTCTATCTACGGGCAGGATAATTCCAAAAACAATATTACTGAAGCAGAGTATGAAAGGTGGGGCAAATTAGAAAACAGAGCTATTTCCCAGAAAGGAAACTGGATATCATTTGATATGCAGTACAGCAATGGTTCAGATACACTCTTTGTAAAACATACCCAGAAAAATATTGGATTTAGTTTTCCACTAGGAAAACAAGGTAAATTTGGAGGTGAAATTGCATTTGGTGCCTTTCAAGGAGATAAAGTAATAGTAACCAACTTAGAGAGTACTGAAAATATTAATATTTTGAATTGTAATTCTTTTGAATTTGCTAATAGCGGGAAAGTTATTATGAGCCATTCCAATGATTGGGAATTAGTACTACGAACCATAAAAAACAAAGAAATCATCCGTGTTCCAAATGTAACAGAATACCAATTGGATCAGCTTAATAATATCCTACTTTATCTCACTAGCCATGAAGGGAAAGGTAGTTTCGGAACAATAAATCTTAATACAAACAAAAAAACTGAATATCACACAACGCAAAACAAATTATCTGGTCTGACTTTAGCAGAGTATGGAAAAGGTGTTTTTTGGCTCGAAGAGGGCATCAGCGGGAAATGCACAAAACTGAACTTTTACAAAAATCAAGATAACACTATTCAAACCTTTGAACCAAAATCATTCTTAAATTTTCCAGAAAAGCATGAAATTGTTACCACAAAATCTTTTAAAATTTCTAGTGATGGTAAAAGGGTATTTTTTGGAATCGCAAAACTCAAAGAAGAGGCAACACCAAAAAAAGATGATGTCGAGGTTTGGGATACTGAAGATTTATGGATTTATCCAAAAGCAAGTAGGGAAAATTTAGAAGGGTATTCCACTTTATCGGTTTGGTTTATTGAGGAAAAGCGCTGGAATACGATTACAAGTAAAGAACTTCCTTTTGTACAGCTTAATGGCAGTAAATCAGTTGCATTACTTTACAATCCAACTGCATATGCACCTCATTTTAAACGCTATGGTGAGGTTGACTATTTCTTGTACAATCTGGCTGATGGTAGCAAAAAGCTATTTTTAGAAAAACAACCAGGAGAAAATTACTTATTGTCTTTTTCTCCAAATGGAGCGTACATATGCTATTTTAAAGATAAAAACTGGTGGCTGTACAATATAAAAACACAATCTACCGTGTCAATTGTGCCACCTGCAGGTTCCGAATGGGTCTCAAATGATTTAAAGTACATAACAAGACCACATATTTTTGGAATGAAAGGATGGAGTAATGATGGAGAATACCTTTTGGTACAAGATGAATTCGATGTCTATCAATTTGACATCAATACAAATAAACTAAATCGCATTACTAACGGACGAGAAAGCGGTACTTACTTCACTGTAGATGGTTCAAATATCAAGCAAATAGGGAATGATAATTACAATGGCTGGGCACTAACTGAAATTAATTCAGCTAATGATTTAATTGTTTCAGGAAGAAATGCGACCACCAAAGCACAACAATTCAAATTAGTTTCTACATCCAACACTTTAATTCCACTAGCAAATAATACTACAAAATCAGATGAATTGCGCAGAGCCAATAATGAAGTCTATGTCTATCGAGAACAATCGCATAATGAGTCTCCAAGAATTGTATCATTTAAAAAAGGTGTAAATAAAGTTCTGTTTGAAAGCAACACCCATGATAAAAACTTTAATCAAGGAAAGGTAGAACTAATTTCATTTACGAATTCAAAAGGAGACAAATTGCAAGGTTTGTTATATTATCCTGTAAATTATGAAGTAGGCAAAAAATATCCGATGATAATCAATGTGTACTCGCAAATAACAAACTCATTGTACGAATATTGCATTCCGACTTTGTACAACGACACCGGCTTTAATGTGAAACATTTTGTGCAACAGAATTATTTTGTTCTATTGCCTGATGTGAAATATTATGAAGGAGAAACGGGAAATAGTGCACTAGATTGTGTTGTTGCTGCAAACAATGCTGTTGTTAAAACAGGAATGATCGACTCCAAACGAATTGGTTTAATAGGGCATTCTTTCGGAGGTTATGAAACAAATTATATTATTACAAAATTGAATATTTTCGCAGCTGCAGTATCGGGTGCAGCAATTTCAGACATGGTAAGTTGGTATTTTAGTAACTCAAAAAGTCTCAATATTCCGGAATTATGGCGAAGTGAATCGCAACAATGGAGAATAGGAAAATCTATTTTTGAAGACAAAGAGCTATATCTAAAAAATTCACCGATACTTTATGCAAATAATGTCACTACACCATTACTGTCTTGGGTTGGGAAAATGGAGACTAATTTACCCTACGAACAGAGCTTACTTTTTTATAATGCATTGAGGAGAGCCAAGAAAAAGAATGTTTTAT
>CAZMHK010000192.1:0-4057 GCA_964566045.1 uncultured Flavobacterium sp. | reverse complement strand
TAAAAAAAATAATATTTTATAACTTTTATAGCCTTTTTTGTAATAAAAAAGATTTAAAGACTAATTTATTTTTATAATTCTGAATTTCTAGGATGAAAATTATGTAATACTTCAGTCAGATAATTTCGATCCAAATGCACGTAGATTTCTGTGGTAGTAATCGATTCGTGCCCCAACATTAATTGAATCGATCTTAAATCAGCTCCATTCTCTAGCAAATGTGTAGCAAATGAATGCCGTAATGTATGCGGACTAATTGTTTTATGAAGTCCGATAGTTACCGCTAAATTTTTGATAATTGTAAAAATCATAGCGCGCGTTAATTGTTTCCCTCTTCGATTTAAAAACAAGGTGTCTTCAAAACCTTTTTGTATGTTGAGATGAATTCTACTATTATCTTTGTATAAATTAATGTACTTCTGGGTGAGTTCACTAATTGGTACAAACCGCTGTTTGTTCCCCTTTCCAGTTATTTTAATATATCCTTCTTTAAAAAACAGGTCTGATATTTTCAACGTTACCAATTCCGAAACTCGTAAACCACAACCATACAAGGTTTCTAACATTGCGCGATTTCGCTCGCCCTCATTTGTTGATAAGTCAATAGCGGCAATTAGCAAATCTATTTCTGTAACCGATAAAGTATCCGGAAGTTTACGAGCCGTTTTAGGCGTTTCAATTAATTGCAAAGGGTTGTCTTTGCGATACTGTTCAAAAATGAGATAGCTAAAAAAACTTTTTAAACCTGAAATTATACGGGCTTGCGATCGCGCATTTACTTCTTTTGCAACAACGTAAATAAATGCTTGCACTATTTCTTCAGATATTGATACAGGAGATACGGATAAATTATTCTTTTCAAGAAAAACGCACAGCCGCTCAATATCTAAAGTGTAATTTAAAATCGTGTTCTCTGACAAACCTCTTTCGATTTTTAAATAAACTTGATATTCCTTGATGTAGCTGCTCCAATTCATACTAACAAAGGAACGTATTTTTAATTTATCTCAAAAGAAAAATTAAATTATCAACCCAAACACAAAAACCTAATTATCATATTTTTAAACTTAAAAAGAGTTAAAAAATAGTGCAAAAAAAAACAAAAGTATCTTTACTGCTTATTTTTGGACTAATTTTTGAAAAGGAATGATAAAATATAACATAACAATATTAATCAAACAAATTAGTTCTTACTGTTATCACGTATCAATCACTAACTTTTAATATGTAAAAAATGAAGAAATTAATTTTAGCAGCAATCGTTGTATGCGGTGCAGCAATGAGCATGAATGCACAAAGTATTAAATTTGGAGTAAAAGCCGGAGTTAACTATGCTAACCAGTCTGGAAGCGATATTACCGTGAATACAAATAATTTTGACAAGGAAGCCATTACGAGTTACCACGCGGGTTTAATTGCCGAAATTAACATTACAGAAGGTTTCGCTATTCAACCAGAGCTTTTGTACTCTACTCAAGGGGCAACTTATAAAAATGCTACAGAGGAATTTAAAAATGAACTTGGATATTTGTCTATACCAGTTTTAGCAAAGTTTAAACTAAGTAATGCTTTAAGTTTAGATTTAGGCCCACAAGCATCATTTTTACTGAGTGAAAGAGAAAATGTTGATTTTAAAAAATCGGAAACCTTTGAGTTTGGTGCGGCGGCAGGCATAACGATCAGTATTACTAAAAATTTATTCCTGCAAGGACGCTATGTAGCTGGACTTACGGAGGCAACCAGAGATGCTGAAGTTAAAAATTCAGTGGTACAATTATCAGCTGGTTTTAAATTTTAAAGATTCAGAAGAATTAAATCACAAAACCGTTCCTTCAATTGGAACGGTTTTTTTATTTTTACCAAAACTCAGAAAAATATGAAAATCTGCATTATTAACGGACCAAATCTTAATTTACTAGGAAAACGTGAGCCCGAAGTTTATGGTAGCGAAACTTTTGAAGACTATTTTGATAAGTTACAAAAGAAATACATGACAGTTGAGTTCGAATATTTCCAGAGTAATATTGAAGGAGAATTGATTGGTAAAATTCAGGATGTTGGCTTTTCATTTGACGGTATTATCCTGAATGCGGGTGCTTATACACACACTTCAATCGGTCTTGGAGATGCAATCAAAGCCATCACAACACCAGTAATCGAGGTACATATCTCCAACACTTATGCACGCGAAAGTTTTAGGCACCAGTCCTATTTATCTGGCAACGCCAAGGGAGTCATCTTAGGATTTGGACTTAAAAGTTACGAACTAGCCGTACAGTCGTTTTTATAAATTACGTAAAAAACTAACCGATAAACGTTTAACAAATATTTAATAGCTTCCTGATAAAGTTCTGTTATTTTTGAGAAAGAAAAAACTTTCATGAAGAAACACTACGCCATCTTATTACTCCTGCTTTCAGCTTGGAGTCAAGCTCAAATTAAAGGAACCGTTGTTGACGAACAAGGCAAGCCACTACCTTATGTTACCATCTTACAAGAAGATTCTTTTTACGGAACGACTAGTAATGACCAGGGATTTTTTGAATTTACTCTGAAAAAAAGCAGCAAGCCAGTACTTGTTTTTCAATTTCTTGGTTTTAAAACGCAAAAAGTTACTATTGAAACATCTAAACTTCCGTATTCAATTGAGGTTAAAATGGTCGAAGAAACTTTTTCATTGAACGAAGTGGTCATTACTAAAAATGCAAATCCGGCCCTAGCAATTATCAAAAAAGCTATCGCGTCAAGAAAACAAAACACGGCAAAAACCAACCGTTTTACCGCCGATTTTTACTCTCGAGGTATTTTTAAATTACAAAATGCACCAAAGAAAATATTAGGCCAAAAAATTGGGGATTTAGGTGGTGCATTAGATTCTACAGGAACTGGAATCATTTCCTTATCGGAAACATTTTCTAAAATTTCCTTCGAGAAACCTAACAAATTAAAAGAAGTAGTAACTGCATCTAAAGTCAGCGGTAGCAACAACGGCTACAGCTACAACACTGCTCGATCGTCATTTTACGATTTTTATGATAACACTATTGATTTTGGTGTTCCCATGATTTCACCCATTGCTAGTAATGCGTTTAACTATTACAACTACAAACTAGAAGGTACATTTTTTGACGAAAACAACAATCAGATTAATAAAATTCTAGTCTCAGCCAAACGCGATAGCGAACCGGTATTTGAAGGACATATTTACATTGTAGAAGATTCTTGGGCCATTTACGCCGTAGACCTCGATATAAAAGGGTACCGAATGAAAGAAGAATTTGTAGAGGTAATGACCTTAAAACAGAATTTTAGTTTCAATAAAGCCGCCGCTATTTGGGCGAAAAATACACAAAGCTTGGAACTTGTAGCTGGTGCCTTTGGAATTAAATTCAACGGAAAATACAACTACGTTTACAATAATTACGATTTCATATCTGCCTTTGCGCCCAAAACATTTTCAAATGAAATTACCCGAATTGAAATAAACGCGAATAAAAAAGACAGTACTTTTTGGAATAGTAATCGACCAATTCCGCTTACTAGCGAAGAAAATTTAGATTATATCCGAAAAGATAGTATTTACAAAACACGAAATTCAGTACGTTATCTCGACTCTATTGATACAAAAAATAACAAATTTCGATTCCTAAAACTAATTACAGGCTACACATACACCAATAGCGTTAAAAAACAAAGTTTTAGTTATGACGGCCTGTTTAATCTAGGATCACTTAGTTTTAATACTGTGCAGGGCTTTAATTTTGATACCGGTTTTAAATTTACCACAAGAAAAAACTTAGAGACAAAAGGACAATACACCACCATTGGCACCACATTAAATTACGGCTTTGCTGACGATAGATTGCGAGCTACAGGTCAATTTACGCATCGTTTTAACAATCAAAACTATGCAACAATTTATGCAACTGCTGGTAGCGAAGTAAAGCAATTTAATGCAAGTGAGCCTATTAGCAAATTCATGAATAGCATAAGCTCTTTATTTTTTAAAAACAATTTTATGAAAGTATACCAATTAGAGTCGGTTGCTGCAGGATAC
>CAZMHK010000191.1:0-3899 GCA_964566045.1 uncultured Flavobacterium sp. | reverse complement strand
AGTGAAATGTGAGAAGTGAAGTGTGAGCTGTGAAATGTGAAGTCTTAAATAAAAAAAATCCAAACTCCATTAAAACTGGAATTTGGATTTGATAAATAGTTATGTGAAAGTTGGAGAATTAGTCTCTTCTTCCTCCCATGTAAATTGAAATATAATAAAGTAACGTAGCAATAGAGCCTAATGCTGCAACTACGTAGGTTCTAGCTGCCCATTTTAAGGAATCTTTCGCACCCGCTTGTTCTTGAGGCGTGAGCATTCTTTTGTTTTCTAACCAAGCCAAAGCACGATTACTTGCATCATACTCCACTGGCAAAGTAACAATTGAAAACAAAGTTGTCGCAGCGAAAATCACAATTCCCACTAGTAAAAGTCCTGGAAACGTTTTTAGCATTAAAATACCCGCTAACAAAATCCATTGCATATAAGTCGATGCCACATTTACAACAGGAACCAATTTCGAACGCATCGTCAGCCACTCGTACCCTACAGCGTGTTGCACCGCGTGTCCGCATTCATGGGCAGCCACGGCTGCAGCTGCAGCATTGCGCTGGTTGTACACAGCTTCACTTAAATTAACTGTTTTATCAGCAGGATTATAGTGATCCGTTAAACGACCCGGAGTTGAAATCACTCTTACGTCACGAATTCCGTTATCGGCTAGCATTTTCTCGGCAATTTCGGCGCCTGACATTCCGTTTTGCAAATGCAACTTTGAATAGTGTTCAAATTTGCTTTTTAATCTAGAGCTAACTAACCAACTTGCTAGCATAATACCGCCCATTAATATCATTGATGGTAAACTAAATCCTAACATATCTTATCTTTTTTATTTTTTTTAAAGTTAGTAAAGAAATAGCAAAATTTACACCAATTTGTAAAAATGTCAAATTGGCACTAGTTAAATAATCCTAAAAAAAATCCAAATCCCAACAAGAGTTGAAATTTGGATTTTTAAATATTAAAATTGATAAACTATCCCACCAAGTTAATAATTTTCCCCGGAACAATAATCACCTTGTTTGGTGTTTTACCGTCTAGTTGCTTAATGGTTCTTTCGTCTTTCATTACGATTTCTTCGATTTGAGCTGCGGTTAAATCCAAAGGTAAAACTAGGGTAAAACGCATTTTTCCGTTGAAAGAAACTGGGTATTCTTTCTCACTTTCTACCAAATGTTTTGGATCAAAAACCGGGAAAGGAACTGCTGCTATCGAACCTTCATGACCGAGTAACGACCATAATTCTTCGGCTATATGCGGTGCATAAGGCGAAATCACAATAGCTAATGGTTCTAAGATAGCACGAGAATGACAGTTTTGAGCAGACAATTCGTTTACACAAATCATAAATTGCGATACCGAAGTGTTGAAAGAGAATCCTTCAATATCCTCAGCTACTTTCTTGATGGTTTTGTGCAATGATTTTAAGTTGTCTTTGGTTGGTGCGTCGTTGGTCACAATCAAACCATTATCATCAAAATACAAACGCCATAATTTTTTCAAGAAACCAAAAACTCCCGAAATTCCTGCTGTATTCCAAGGTTTTGCTTGTTCCAATGGTCCTAAAAACATTTCATACAAACGCAAGGTATCGGCTCCGTATTCTTCGCAAATAGCATCTGGAGTCACCACATTGTATTTGGACTTCGACATTTTTTCAACCTCACGGCCAACGATATATTTTCCGTTTTCGTCTAAAATAAATTCCGCATCAGCGTAATCTTCTCTCCAAGCCTTAAACTTTTGAACATCTAACTCATCGGATGAGTTCACCATTGAAACATCAGCGTGAATTGGATTTAAAACTATTTCGCCATCACGAAGCATAATATTTTCTAAACCGAATAAGTCGTTCAAAATATTTTGGAGTTCCTTTCTCAAAGTATCTTTATCAATATTTTTAGAAACGAATATAGTTGGTAATTTATTTTCGTCAAATTTATCAGTATTGCCTGCTACTCCCCACATAACTCTATACACAAACGCACTCGTTCCCAAAATCATTCCTTGATTGATCAATTTTTTGAACGGTTCTTCGGTAGGTGCAAAGCCTTTGTCTTTTAGGAATTTATTCCAAAAACGAGAGTACAATAAGTGACCGGTTGCGTGTTCGTTTCCTCCTATGTATAAATCAACATTTTGCCAATAGTTAAGCGCTTCTTGGCTTGCAAATTCACTTTCGTTGTGTGCATCCATGTAACGCATCCAATAGTATGAGCTTCCTGCCCAACCTGGCATGGTGTTCAATTCGAGAGGAAAAATAGTTGTATCATCAACCAAACTCGTTTCAACAACTTTATTGTTTACACTGTCCCAAGCCCAAACTGCAGCGTTTCCTAAAGGTGGCAAACCGTCTTCGGTTGGTAAATATTTTTCTACTTCGGGTAAAATGATAGGCAAATGTTGCGCATCAATCATTTGTGGCAAGCCATTTACATAATACACTGGGAAAGGCTCTCCCCAATAACGCTGGCGAGAGAAAACCGCATCACGCAAACGGTAATTGATTTTCCCTTTTCCTTGGTTTATTTTTTCTAGTTCCTCAATTACTTTTTGAGTTCCTTTTTTATAATCTAATCCATTTAAAAAATCAGAATCGACTAATTGAAAACCTTCTTTGGCTCCATAAGCCGCTTCCGAAATGTCTTGATCAAAAATGTTTTTAATAGCTGGCATTCCGTTTTGCCCTTTGAAGAAATTCGCAAAAGCATAATCTCTCTCATCGCCACAAGGAACCGCCATAACTGCACCCGTTCCATAGCCCGCCAAAACATAATCGCCAATCCAAACTGGAATTGGTTCTTTCGTAAACGGATGCTCTGCAAAAGCTCCTGTGAATACTCCCGAAATGGTTTTTACATCGGCCATACGTTCCCGCTCAGAACGTTTTGACGTTTTTTCGATATAGGCTTCTACTTCTGCTTTTTGTTCCGCAGTAGTAATTTCCTGAACCAAAGGATGCTCTGGTGCTAAAGTCATAAAAGTAACTCCGAAGATGGTATCAGGTCTTGTTGTGAATACTTCAATGAAAGAGTCCTTAGTCCCTAGTTCTGAGTCTGAAATTTGAGTTTCACTTTCGACTTTCGACTTTTGACTTTCGACTTTAAATTTAACCATTGCACCGACTGATTTCCCAATCCAGTTTCTTTGACTCTCTTTAATGCTTTCGCTCCAGTCGATATCATTTAAACCTTGCAACAAACGTTCTGCATAAGCCGAAATGCGCATGCTCCATTGGGTCATTTTCTTGCGAACTACTGTAAATCCGCCACGTTCAGATACGCCATTTACAATTTCATCATTGGCTAAAACTGTTCCTAATCCCGGACACCAGTTAACTTCCGTCTCTGCTAAATACGTTAATCGGTATTGCAAGAGGATTTTCTCCTGAGTATCTTTTGCGAAAGCGTTCCATTCTTCGGCTGAAAAAGGATCGATATTTTCATCGCAAACCGCATTTACACTTGCATTTCCTTCTTTTTCAAATAAGGCAATTAGGGTTGCAATATCCTCGGCTTTGTCGCTGTTTTTATTGTACCAAGAGTTGAACAATTGAATAAAAATCCATTGTGTATGCTTGTAATAATCTGGATTTGACGTACGTACTTCACGACTCCAATCAAAAGAGAATCCTATTTTATCCAATTGCTTTCTGTAACCTGCAATTTGGTTTCCTTCTTTGTCCACACCACCGTCAATGTTCACACGAGTTGTATCCTCCGGACGTTGACCGGTTTGAATGGCGTATTGCTCAGCAGGCAACCCAAAACTGTCGTAACCCATAGGATGCAATACATTAAAACCTTGGTGTCTTTTGTACCTAGCAAACACATCAGAGGCGATGTATCCTAGCGGATGCCCTACGTGTAAGCCCGCTCCAGATGGATAAGGAAACATATCCA
>CAZMHK010000190.1:0-4235 GCA_964566045.1 uncultured Flavobacterium sp. | reverse complement strand
GGTTGAGGTCGTAACGGCATTATCGCCAGTTATAATTTTTACTTGAATTCCTGCCTTATAAAAATGTTGTAAAACCAGATGGCTATTTTTTTTGGGTGGATCATAAAAAGCTACTAATCCCACGAATTCAAATTGAAATTCTTGTTGGGTTTTGGGATAATTTTTTCTTTTAAAAATTGCTTTTCCAACGCCTAAAATTCGATATCCTTCGGTTGATAATTCCTTTATTGCATCTAAGATTGCCGCTTTTTCATCTTTTGAAAGTTTTGAAATAGCCATAATTGCCTCTGCACCGCCTTTAGCAGCAATAATTCTTTCTCCGCTTTTGTTTTCAAAAATATGAGTCATCATCGGGGGGTTACCTGATAACGGATACTCATGAGTCAATTTAAAATCAGGCCTTTCATCTTTTGAAATAACTTTAGAATAATTTTCATGCAGTGCTATTTCCATCGGATCAAAAGGAACGGGTTCACTTGCCCACATTGAGATCGAAATTAATTCTTTGTTATCTTCGGATAATTCATTTTGTAGATCAGTAATCTTTTGAGATTTAAGCGTAAATATTTTTGCCAGACTCATTTTATTTTCGGTAATCGTTCCTGTTTTGTCAATGCAAATTACAGTAGCGCTCCCTAAGGTTTCAACGGTTTTCATTTGTTTCACGATAATTCCGTGTTCCATCATTCGCCATGCACCTAGCGCCATAAATGTGGTAAACGCAATGGGAATTTCTTCGGGTAAAACACTCATTGCAAGCGTTAATGCTTTGAGTAAACTGTCTAAGATATTATGAGAATTATAAAAGTTTATCATCCAGACAATCACAAAAATAGCAGCACCTGCGATAGCCATTTTTTTTACAAAATTGCCAATTTGAATTTCTAAGGGAGTTTTTTCTTCTTCAATTTGTTCTAAACTTTTGCCTATTTTCCCTAATTTGGTTTCACCGCCAATGGCTGTAATGGTTGCAACTGCTAATCCGCTTGCTACTGTTGTTCCTTGATAAACGGTTTTGTCTTTGGTCGCATTGTCTTTGTTAACCGCCATTGATTCTCCCGTAAGGATTGATTCGTTTACAGAAAAATCAGCAGCATATTCGATAATTCCATCGGCTGCAATCGCGTTTCCTTCTTCAATTAGCAAACTGTCACCTACGACTAGTTCTTCTGTTTTAATTTCCTTGACACTATTGTTTCGAATGACTGTGCATTTGGGTTTTGTAAAATCTTTCAATTTTTCTAAAGCGTTGTGGCTTCTCGCTTTTTGATAAGATGAAATAACAGCAATTAAAACAATAGCTGATGCTAAAAAGATGCCATCTGAAATTTTTCCGCTAATAAAATAGATGCTCGAAGCTGCCATTAGCAAGAGCGTCATCGGATCTTTAACAATTTGGATTAAACCTTTTAAGAAGTGATTGTTTTTTTTAAAGGTAGTTTTGTTCTGACCGTATTTTTCTCTTGCAGCGTGTACTTGTGCTGAAGATAAACCTGCAATGTTATTGTATTTATTGGCTGGCATAAGGTAAAATTTATTGTAGTTGCTGGATTGATAATCTATTTTTTAGAACAACTGCACTTGTATTTCACAATTGTTGAAGTCTATAATTGTTTTATAGATTGTCATCATTGGTTTTATTTAATTTATACCATTTTGCTTTATCTAAAGTTAGAGTGTCAATAGCTGTTGTCCATTCTATAAAGGGTAAAATAGAATGTATTTGCACAACTCGTTTTGTATGGCTAAACGAAAACCGATCGGTACGAAATTGTAAATTGATAGTTTTGTTTTGATCACTTTTATTTTGATACAATATGGTTTGCGTTTTCCAATCGGCGCTCCAAGTTAAAAAAGCTTTTGTTGCAATTACAATTCCTATTACTATAAAAGTAAGCATTTTAGACCAGCTAGTTTGTAATTTGTTAAAAAAATGTGCTACGATAAAAACGAATGATGTTGCTGCAATAAGATCAAAAAAGTAGTGTACCCGATAATCTGTAATGAGGAGATTGGTAAACCGATTGAGCAGTACGATTGTACTTGAAAAAACAAAAACGATGTACAACAATACACGAGAGTTTTTCATTTAAATATTTTTTGCTTTTGATGTGCTAACATGCAACATAAAATTCGCTGTATCTGTATCTGCTGATGTGCCATAACCATCAACGAGAGTCCCTTTTTCACCAGTAATGCCTTCAATGGCATACAAAATAGAACTGTCATCAGGATTCGATTCGCCTTCAAAACGATAAAAATGTTTAATTGTAACTTCCTCAGGCAAAAAATGGGTGTTAGTTTTTAACGAAACTAAGTTGTTACCCGTTACCTCAAATTGCGATCGAAAGCCTAACTTTTCTATGTTGGCTAATACAGTCACGAGACTGTCCATGTTTACTTTTTCCATAATTTCTATTTTAATTGTTGTTGTTTCATTGTAAAATAAGTCACTAAGTGGTGGAGTCATCTTGAGATTGCTTATAGGCTTGGATGCAGGCTGCAATACGATCTATACCACTTTTTTGTTGTACTAATTGCTCCTCAACTAATTTGCATTGTACTATGATAAAAGGGTCTAAATCAACTTCAGTGGTGTTTTGATCACGAAGTGCTTTTTCTTTGTTTAAAGTTGCGGCTAATTCATCCCCATCAATAACCTGATTGCTAACATTTTTGTTTGAAGCTGTTTCCATTTTATGTCAGAGACTTTTTTTTTAATTTGCCTGAAAGAACAAATATGGAGTGAATCGCGGGCAGTAGCAATGACTTTCAATACCTTAAAATATGATTTAGATTACATTTTTTATTGTCTAAAGAGATTTAGGCAGTACAAATACAACCTGATTTTTGCTAACGGCAGCATCTTCAAACGAATTGAAATTTTCAATAGTGATACGCGCTATGGCATCTAAGGCTTCTTTGGTAAAAAATGCCTGATGTGGCGTAATTAAAACATTATTAAAAGACATTAATCGCTCTATTTGATCGTCAAGTACCACAACATTCGATAAATCTTTAAAAAAAAGTTGTTCTTCGCCCTCGTACACATCAATACCCAAATATCCGATTTGCCCTTTTTTCAAGGCTTGTATCACATCGACAGTATTCAGGATTGCGCCACGACTTGTATTTATAAGCATTACTCCTTTTTTTACTTTTGAAAAAGCAGCCGTGTTAAACAAGTACTTTGTTTTACTATTCAAAGGGCAATGAACCGAAATGATATCTGATTGTTCTAAAAGGGTATCGAACGAAACATACTGAACACCTTTGTCTTTTAACTCTTTAAACTCCATGAGATCATTGGCAATAATTTTACAACCAAAGCCTAACATTATGTTACAAAACGCAGTTCCTATTTTACCTGTTCCTACTACGCCAATTGTTTTACCAAATAAATTAAAACCCATTAAATTTTGAAGCAAGAAGTTGTTCTCGCGTACTCTGTTGTAAGCTTTGTGTGTTTTTCTATTTAATGTTAAAATCATTGCAACAGCATGTTCTGCAATTGCTTCGGGCGAATAGGCAGGTATGCGCAATACTTTCATTTTGTGTTTTGCTGCTGTTTCTACATCAACATTGTCATAGCCCGCGCTACGAAGTGCAATGTATTTTACGCCTGCCTTTGCCAGTTGATGAATTACGTCGGTATCAAGCTTATCTGTTAATTGAATGCACACCGCATCAAAATCCTTCACTGTGGCAACTGTTTCTGTATTGAGCGGTATTTCAAAATAAGTCAGCTGGTGTTTAGCGACTTTATTGTATAAATCTAAATATTCACGTTCGTAATATTTCGTGCTGTAGATCGCTATTTTCATTTGTTTGGTATTTTTATAATAAAATGTTGTTTGATAAAACAATTTTGTTTAGCGAAGATTGTATTCCTTGAAATTTCAAATAGGTTTGTGAAATGATCGCAATGATCCGATTGAAAGGCGATTTTTGAAACAGCTTTTTGAACATCATAGAGATGAGGTTCAATGGAAAAAAAGTACTTTCCGAAAAGTTAAGTTTTCGGAAAGTGCTGACAGATATAGTATTTTAGAGATGAGTATTTCTTGCGGAATACATTTTTATACCCTCTAATTTTTTAACTCTCTCTGTTTTTTTTCATCGTTACGTCGTCTGTAATTAATTGCTAGGAACGGCAGGTTCTATGTATTTTTTAGCTACTTTTTTAGCTACTGTTGCTTGCTTTTGCTCTTTTTTTACTATGTCCTTTTTTGATT
>CAZMHK010000189.1:2832-4245 GCA_964566045.1 uncultured Flavobacterium sp. | reverse complement strand
TTATAGAATTGTACTTAGACAATGACACCACAGGAGATAAATACACTTCATTGGTAATAGGGAAATTTAAAAATGCGAAAGATTGTAGAGTGCTATTTGATGGATTTAAAGACTTAAATGAATGCTTGTTAAGTGGTAGTGAAATTAAAGATAGAATTTGAAGATATGAGGGAGCAAGAGGGGATTGCGCTATGCGACAATCTGAAATATAACTGACTGATTACTAATGTTTTAACTTATTTTAGTCTTAATAAATGCGTGCAATCTTTCTCCTTTTTTACTAAAAAAGACAAAAATCAACTAATAATCAACACTTTACGATGGATAATAGTAAACATAATTACATGCAGAAGGATGTAAACATCAGAATTAGTAACGAATGTAAAACCCAGCTTGATTGGTTGAAAAAAACTTATTCGTTTACAACTTTTAACGAGTGCATTTCTCAAATCCATTATTTTTTTAAGGTAAATAATATAGCTCCGAACGAACAAATCTCAAACATGTTTTTGAAAAATTTCGAAGAATTAAAATTTGAAATCAATATTTTAAAAAAGGTAATGAAAGACGATTTTAAAGCGAACGAGAAAATTTTAAAAATAAGCGAGAGAGATATTTTGACTCCTATGAGCCGAAAAATAAATGCCCTTTTTGAAAATAGAAACATTCAATCTATTGATAGAAGAAACGAATCTTTGATTGAAAAAGCGGAAGAACCTAATAAGATTTGGGAGCTAGATAAAAAAATAATTAGCCTCACACGGGACTTATCATCGAAAAATCAACTGCTTATTTCGATGGAAAAAACTATAGAAGGAATAAATGAAGATTTAGGATTTTACAGAAGATTACACCAAATATTAAGGGAAAACACAAAAATAGAAAAGCAGCTTATCAGTAAGGATAAAGTGGTAATTGAATGGGATATTGACGATTGGAAAGATATTTTAGAATATAGAGAAGTCTTTAAACGAAAACGATAAAATCATGAATATAAAATTTATCGCGCACGATGCCAAATCAAGTTCCAGTTGTTCAGGGCTTGTAGAATATCTGAATAAGGAAAACGAAATTGACACTGATAAAGTAAGACTGCAGGAGAATTTTTTCAATCAAGAATACTCAGAGACACAACCTTTGCAAAACATAGAAATGGATGATGTAAAAGACATTATCGATTCCAATCGGGGTTCACGGAAACTAAGCGAATCTAATTTTTACATGCTAAATATTTCCCCGAGTAAAGATGAATTGAAACACCTAGAAAAAATTGCCGTTGCCGAATTAACCCAAAGAGGATACGATAAAAACAGTCCTGTTCATGAAGAAAGCAAACAAGAGCTTATCAAAATGCAATTGAAGCTTTACACCAAAAATCTAATGTCTGAATATGCTTCAAATTTCGAAAGGGAG
>CAZMHK010000189.1:0-2732 GCA_964566045.1 uncultured Flavobacterium sp. | reverse complement strand
AAGTATTTACAAAGACCTCGCCCATCAAAAAGGGTTCGATTTGAGCAAAAGACAGCTTACAGGGGATGATTTACTTTGGTATGGAAAAGTAGAGACACAAAGACATTACAATCATAAAGACAGAGAGGTTATAAGAAATAAGGAGCTGTTACGAGAAATTAAAATCGAAAAAAATAATCCTGAAAAAATAAAGGAATTGGAAGCTAAACTAAACAGAGATCCATTTACCAAGGAAGTAATCAAACACGACACTTTGAAAGGTGGCGACAACTTTCACGTACATGTTTTAGTCTCTAGACATGATAAAACCAACCATAACGCACGGGATAAAATATCACTTTCTCCCTTGTCAGCCGCAAGGGAGAAAATGCTTTTAGCTGGAAAAAATCAAGTTGGTTTTAATCGTAGTGCTTTTTTCAAAACGGCAGAGCAAACTTTCGATAAAAAATTCGATTATACCAGACCTATTCACCAATCGTATGAATATTTTAATGATAAAAAGAAAAATTATGATATTGAAAAGTCCGAAAAAGAATTAGGAAGTAAAATATCCAGTGGAGTAAAAAACGAGGCTAAAAATTTCATATCTAAGCACACTGGGTTAAATGAGGTAAAGCAACAATTGAACCCAATTCAAAGTATAAAAGAGCAAATCCCATTTGCTAAGATACCGACTAGATTCCCAAAATCCATAACGGATTTGTCAATAAAAGTTGTGAGGAAAATTCTTGATAGTGGTAAGGATTTGGGCTACTAATCCCCTAGCTAAGTTTACAAAAATAATAACCGTTTAAATTTTAAAACATGCCGAAAATTATATTAATTACACACCAAAAAGGTGGAGTTGGTAAAAGCACTCTTACTTTTAATCTTGCACAAAATATTGCTGCAAATTCTAGAGTTGCCGTATTAGATTTTGATTTACAAGGAAGTTTGAGCCAATTAGAAGAATTGGTTACTGATTTTAAAATAATTCCCTATCAAGATAAATTGGAAAGTATTTCGGAGCTGCAATATGATTTTATATTCATAGACACTCCCCCATATTTATCTAATCATTTAGCTAAACTGATTTCAATATCAGATTTAATTATTGTGCCAACTAAAGCTGGTATTCTAGATCTGCTTGCCATAAAAAGCACCCTTGCCGTTATTGAACAAGAGAAAAGAACTATGGATACCTTGGTTGTTTTCAATATGATAAAACCAAACACGACTTTAACCCTAGATATTTTAATTGGCTTAGAAGAATATAACGTAAAAACAGCTTCTACGCATATTAGTGATTTGGTCGCATTTACACGCTCAGTCCTTTTAAAAGGGGTTTCCAATGATAAAAATGCACAAAAACAGATAGACCAACTTACAGAAGAAATTTTAACCAAGCTAATATGATTATAGAAAAATATAAATCTATAAGTCTATAAATCTATAAAAATACAAATCTATCATTATGGAAAAACAAAACATCAATGACCTAATTAATAAGGCGAAATCAAGCAATCAGCAAAAAGCAATTCAAAAAATTGTTCCTATTGTTACCAAAGAAATAGAAGAAGTCCAATTTTCTTTTTATCTGGAAAAAGAACTACTTAAAAAGTTAAAGCTTAAAGCTTTGCAAGAGGATACCAGTATGAAGCAAATTGTCAACGAGGCTGTAAAATCATTTCTTATTTAAACTCGACCTTTGATAGATTAATTATTTAAAAAATAGATATCGCTCTTTAAAAACTTTGACTAAATTTGAAACCAATATAAAATGTAGCAAAATACAGTTTTAGAAATAAAAATATAAAGTGTTTAGCTTTTGAATTAGTACTATAAAATCGCCAAAATTAATAGCACGCTAATATCAAAACTAAGACGCCCATGCCTAGCGTGGGCTGTTCTTGTTTGGTGTGCTGGTGTTTGGAGATACCTATAGTGCTAACAAGAAACAGTTCCACGCTTTTTTTAAAAACGTCATGGGAAATATAAACGAAAAAGTCTCTAATATTCGAGTTCAAGTTTCAGAAAAATGTACTGAAAGAGAGAAATCAATCATTGAACTGTACTGGAAGTTTAATGGTTTTGAATTTTTAAATACAGCCAAAAGTATAATGGAAACTTTTGAAATTTCTCAAAGTCAGCTAAACAAACTTATTTCTTCACGTGGCTTACTAATGTTTTCTATTCCTTGTGGGTCTTGTCCTAAATTTGATGATTTTCAAGCATCTAGTAGATTGAATTTTAAATCAAGTATAA
Source organism: uncultured Flavobacterium sp. (assembly GCA_964566045.1). GTDB lineage: Bacteria > Bacteroidota > Bacteroidia > Flavobacteriales > Flavobacteriaceae > Flavobacterium. Next base: position 488 of record CAZMHK010000189.1, on the reverse strand, counting down.
ATCAAGTATTGACAAGTAATCCTAGTTCAACATACAAGTGCAGCTTTTGCATCAGTAAAGAACAGGAAGAAGCTAATTTGAAAAATGTTCAGGAACAAAAAAAAATAAATGAAAATTTAGAAAAAGCCATTGAAACTGAAAATTGGCTACACCTTTCTAATTTTCAAAAAGGAATGCTATGTAATTGCTTCAAAATGAATTTTGTTGAATTAAAAAAACATTATCGTCCCATATTAGGTTCAGATAATTGGATTCTATTTATTGAATCATTGGAAACTATTGAGTCTTATAATCTTTTGAGTTTACAAAAAGACTCAACCACGAAAGAGATCATAAATTATCGTTACTTAGATAAACTAACTAGTTTTAAAAATGAAATTTCAATAAAAGAAGCTACTACTAAAAGCTCATTTGATCTAGATATTGAAACAAATGAATTAAAATTTAGATTAACCACTAATAAAGATCAACATTACCCTGATCGTCCT
>CAZMHK010000188.1:0-4268 GCA_964566045.1 uncultured Flavobacterium sp. | reverse complement strand
TCACGATTATTACCAGGTACATCTACCATTTGTATTTAATGTTAAAATTATAATCAAGATTTTTTAAAAAAAGTTACATGCCAATTAATTGTTAATTATTATATTGCGGCATTAAAATTATTACCCCAAAAAGAGTATGAAAGCAAACAGAATTATGTGCTTACAGGCTTTACTAACTGTAGTTTTGTTAGTAGGCGTATCCAGTTGTAGTAAAAAGTCTAGCTCAAAGAACACCTCTAGAGCTACTGGTTGGAACATGGATAACAGAAAAGGCCCTAGCAAAAAGAAACAAGAAGCGGGACCTGGTTTGGTTTTTGTTGAAGGAGGTACTTTTACCATGGGTAAAGTGCAGGACGATGTAATGCACGATTGGAACAATACACCTACCCAACAGCACGTGCAGTCCTTTTACATGGACGAAACAGAAGTAACAAATTCCATGTACTTGGATTATTTGGATTGGCTAAAAAGTGTTTATCCTCCAACGGAAGAAAACTACAAAAACATCTATGAAGGCGCTTCACCAGACACTTTAGTTTGGAGAAACAGACTAGGATACAATGAAACAATGACTAACAATTACCTAAGACATCCATCTTATGCAGAATATCCTGTTGTAGGTGTAAATTGGATTCAGGCAGTTGAATTTAGTAATTGGAGAACACAGCGTGTGAATGAAGCTTTGTTGGAGAAAAATGGCTATCTTAAAAAGAATGCCAAAACACAAAACGTAACTGCAGAAAGTAATTTTGACACAGAGACCTACTTAAATTCGCCTACATCTGCCTACGGTGGAGACGAAACAATAGTATTAAAATCTAAAGCAGCCCTCAAGAAAACTCCAAAAGGCGGAAAAAACGGTCCTGCAGCTGAACCTAAAAATTTATATGCACAGCGTTCTTCAGGAATCCTACTACCTGAATACCGCTTACCAACAGAAGCGGAATGGGAATACGCAGCAGCCGCAGATGCTGGACAAAGAGAGTACAACATTTACAAAGGACAGAAAAAATACCCTTGGTCAGGAAGCTATACTCGTTCTGGAAAGCGTCAAACTAAAGGTGACCAACTTGCCAACTTTAAACAAGGCAATGGTGACTACGGAGGTATTGCCGGATGGTCAGATGACGGAGCAGACATTACTAATGAAGTAAAGAAATATCCGGCTAATGATTTTGGTCTATATGACATGGCAGGAAATGTTGCAGAATGGGTACAAGACGTTTACCGTCCAATTGTAGATAATGAGGCGAACGACTTTAATTACTTTAGAGGTAACCAATACACGAAAAATCAAATTGGTGCTGACGGAAAAATTGTTATTGTAACTACAGCAAATATCAAGTATGACACCTTAAGTAATGGTAGAATTATCGCCAGAAATTACCCTGGTCAGATAGCTCAAGTACCTATTGACGAGCAAGAAACTTATTTAAGACAAAACTTCGACAAGAGTAACAACATCAATTACAGAGATGGTGATAAGCAGTCAACAAAGTATTTTAAATTTGGAGATATTGATGAAGATGCAGGCAAAGGCGACAAGAAAATGTACAATTCACCAAAGCACAATGTAACTACAGACAGTTTAGGCAAAATGGTACGTAAATACGACCGCTCAAGCAAAAGAACTACTTTAATCAATGATGACTCTCGCGTTTACAAAGGAGGTTCTTGGAGAGATAGAGCATATTGGTTAGATCCAGCAACAAGAAGATATTTCCCTCAAGATATGGCTACAGACTATATTGGTTTTAGATGTGCAATGTCAAGAGTAGGACCTAAAGCTGACAGAAAAAGATCAGTTAGAAACTAAAACTAAATCTGAATTACAAACAAAAGCCCTTTCATTAGGGCTTTTGTTTTATACAATACTTTTTATATGGATATTAAACAACTTCATGACCTATTTCTTAAGTGTAAATCGGTAACGACAGACACCCGAACTATTGCTCCGCAAAGTATATTTTTTGCTTTAAAAGGAGATAAATTTGATGCCAACACATTTGCTTTTGAGGCTTTGCAAAAAGGAGCTTCATACGTAGTTATTGACAACCCAAATTACGTAATTGATCACCGAACTATACTTGTTGATAATTGTTTTGTTGCTTTACAAAAACTAGCTCAATATCACCGTAACTACCTTAAAATACCAATAATAGCCCTGACAGGAAGTAATGGTAAAACTACCACCAAAGAACTCATCCAAGTGGTATTGGCAAAAAAATTCAATACTAAAGCAACAAAAGGCAACCTTAACAATCACATAGGTGTACCACTAACTTTACTGACATTTGACAAGTCTACAGAAATTGGAATTGTTGAAATGGGTGCCAACCACCAAAAAGAAATTGAATTTTTGTGTACTATTGCACAACCTGATTATGGCTATATCACCAACTTTGGAAAAGCACATTTAGAGGGTTTTGGTGGTGTTGAAGGAGTCATAAAAGGCAAAAGCGAAATGTATGAGTATTTACAAAAATCATCCAAACTTGTATTTGTAAACTTAGAAGACGAAATTCAAATTGAAAAAACAAAATCAATAGAGCACTATACTTTTGGGATTAATAAAAAAGAGGCGGATGTAAATATAATGAGTATTGAAGCTAAACCTCTTGTAAAAATCAACTACAACAACACTGAAATACATTCACAATTAATCGGTTTATACAATGCCAATAATATTAATGCGGCCGTTGCAATAGGAACGTATTTTAAGGTAGCATTAACTGATATAAAACACGCACTAGAAAACTATATCCCTGAAAACAATCGATCCCAATTGCTGACAATAGGAAGCAACAAAATTATCCTCGATGCCTACAATGCCAATCCAAGCAGCATGAAGGTTGCTATTGCTAATTTCATTCAATTACAAGACCCTAATAAAATATTAATCTTAGGAGATATGTTTGAGCTTGGAGAAGAAAGCGCACAAGAGCACAAAATAATTGTAGAATCTCTGCAAAATGAGCCTAATATCATTTGTTATTTTGTGGGAGCTGATTTTAAAACTCAACAAATAGCAAAACCAAATTTATTCTTTTATGAAAACTTTGAAGACTTTTCCAGAGCCTTAGCTAATGTAAAATTCAATAACAATTCAATTTTAATTAAAGGATCACGCGGCATGGCTCTAGAAAGAACCACCACCTACATAAAATAACAACGAAGCCCTAGTCATAGCAATATTATTAGGGCTTTATTCTTTTAAAAACTCATTATACAACCAATGAAATATTACCTCTTTTAATCCTTGCCTCTTGGCTGCAGTTAAAAAGGCAACAATATTTTTAATTCCCAAAAAAGAAAAAAACTTTCGCAAACAATCTACAGCTGTGAGTACTTTTCAGGTTTACTCCAAGCTCTAACAAAATTAAAACTCACTATAGCTTTCACTTTACCTTCTAGTGCTTCACACTATTTTTTAGATAAGACCTACTTTTATGACGATGCAAAACCAAATCGACAATACAAGATAAAGGATATGTCATATACTATTTCTTTAGCAGTAACTCAATAGACCTGTTCAATTCAAAATCAAGAAACTGGCGTAATTTGCATTCAAAACTAATCACAATTCTCAATTCCGAGTAAAAATGCACTAAATTGCACCTCATAAAAACATACTAATTTCAAGACTAAAAGCCCCATGTTAAAGAGTGTTCTAGAAAATAAAGAATTATACCAACCTAGTATATCTATTGATTGCGTTATTTTTGGATTTCATGACAATCAACTGAAGGTTTTACTTATCAAAACAAAATACAGCAACAAATGGGCATTACCTGGCGGTTTCATACCTATTGATGAAGATCTTGATCAGGCCGCCAATACCGTATTGCAAAAAAGAACAGGAGTAAAAGGCGTATTTTTAAGACAATTTGCAACTTTTGGAAAAGTCAACAGGAGCAATGTCGAATTTAGTAACTTAGTTTTGGATTTTTATAACGTATCTCCTGATTCAAGAAAGTGGTTTACCAATCGATTTATCACAGTGGGCTACTATGCACTAGTTGATTTCTCTAAAACACTCCCACTACAGGAAGCAAATACTGAATACGTTGCTTGGATAGATCACAAAGAGGTACCCTCCTTGATTCTTGATCACCATGAAATTTTAAACTCAGCCACAGAAACACTTCGAAAAGAACTCAATCTTACACCTGTAGGCTACAATTTGCTACCTGAAAAATTTACAATTCCAGAATTACAAAAATTATACGAAACCAAATTAGAAAAGCAAGTTGAATTTAATAAAAAAA
>CAZMHK010000187.1:0-4314 GCA_964566045.1 uncultured Flavobacterium sp. | reverse complement strand
GCCTATTTCATGTAAAATACTCGGAATTTTAGTCGCTCCCGCAAAAAACACCTCGTAGTTTTTACTTTGCAGCAAACGACAATCGGTACTGCGTAAAGCTTCAACTTCTTGCACCATCGTTTCTGGACTGGCAGCGGTAACAATTGTTTTTGGGCTTTTCGGAATTTTAAGTGTAGGCGTCGGCAAAAACGGACTTTCTTTCTCGAAAGGATTCGCCAACATGTACGTTTTTTTTCTTAAAAATTCAGAGTATTCTTCAAGAGTAGTATGTTCGTTTTGTTCGCTTACTGAAATCGGTTTACCAATACGCACTTTAATCACGCGGCGTTTTTGACTAAACACTTCCGAAGGCAGTTTGGCAGTACGCAACGTGCCACTTATTTTCGATAAAAAATAAAATAATTTGCTGTTTTTGGCATGAAAATAAATCGGTACAACAGGCACTTGTGCTTTTCGAATCACTTTGATAGCGCCTTCTTCCCAAGGTTTATCCACCATCAATTTACCATCTTTGTAGGTCGAAACTTCACCTGCAGGAAACATTCCCAAAGGCTTTCCATCGCTTAAATGGCGTAAAGTTTCTTTAATACCTACCACACTTGACTTGACATCCTTATGATTTTCAAAAGGATTCACCGGCATGATGTACTTTTTGAGCGGCTCAATTCGGTGCAGTAAAAAATTGGCTATAATTTTAAAATTGGGCTCTCTTTCAAGCATTAATTTTAAAAGTAAAACCCCGTCAATTCCGCCTAGTGGGTGGTTTGATATGGTGATGTAAGCGCCTTCTTTAGGTAATCGTTTTAAATCCTCCTCTGGAATTTCAAATTTAATTTTTAAGTCATCCAATACTCCATTCAAAAACGCAACATCTTGCAGATGCTTGTTTCTGTTATATACTGTGTTTAAGGTAGATATTTTTAGCACCTTCATTAACATCCATCCTGAAAAAGTTCCAAGAAATCCGTATTTTTCTACATTTATTGCTTTTGCAACTTCTTTGGCGGTTACTAAACCCATTTATTATTGTTTTTAAGGCAAGAAACAAAGATAGCAAAAAACTCCATTTTCTCTATTTTTCTGGGCCAAACTTCTTCTTTTTTGTTACATTTGGGTTTCAAAAATCTACTTCATGAGAATTATTTCATACAATGTCAACGGGATACGAGCCGCTATCACAAAAGGATTTTTAGACTGGTTGCAAGCCGCTCAACCGGATGTTATTTGCCTTCAGGAAATTAAGGCTACCGAGGATCAAATTCCGGTCGAAGCCATCACTCAAGCCGGTTATCCGTACCAATATTACCATTCTGCTACCAAAAAGGGATACAGCGGAGTAGCCATTTTATCCAAAGTAAAACCCAATGCAGTAGTACACGGGACTGGAATTGACCACATGGATTTTGAAGGGCGAAACATTCGTGCTGATTTTGATGATTTTTCAGTGATGAGTTTGTACTTGCCATCAGGTACTAACATGGATCGATTGGATCACAAGTTCATGTTCATGGACGATTTTCAAAACTACATTAACGCACTCAAAGTTGAAATTCCGAATCTCGTAATTTGCGGAGACTACAACATTTGTCACCAACCTATTGATATTCATGATCCGGTGCGCAACAAAAATGTTTCTGGATTTTTACCCGAAGAGCGCGCTTGGTTAGATGGATTTATAAAATCAGGTTTTGTAGATAGTTTTCGTCATTTCAACAGCGAGCCGCATCAATATTCGTGGTGGAGTTACCGCGCAGGTGCTCGAAAAAACAATAAAGGCTGGCGTATTGATTACAATTTAGTAAGCGATTCTCTAAAACATAAATTAAAAAGAGCCGTTATCCTTTCTGATGCCGTGCACTCCGATCACTGCCCAATTCTAGTCGAACTCGAGTAGCAGTATCAGGAGCTTTATTCTGCTATTCGCTGTAATCTTTTATTTTTTAAAGAAAAAAATAAAAGGATTTCTCCCGAAGTTTCGGGACGATGAGGGCTAAAAGAGTACGGTTTCCATCACATTTTCGAGTTTTAATACAAAATGAATCAACATCAAAAATTAACGTTATGATAAAAAAAGTTTCCATCGGATTGCTAGTTTTAGCCTTGTCAACATCCTGTGTTTCAAAAAAAATATACAACGATTTAGAAAATAAATTTGCTGACTTAAAGAAAGAAAACAGAAGTTTGGCTGATGAAAATTCTAACTTGCAACAAGGTAAAAACAAAGCCGAACTAGAGCGTGACGGCCTAAAATCGGATTTAGATAAAAACAAGGCCGACTTAGCTAAACTTAAAGCCGAATATGCTGCCGCACAAGAGCAATTCAAAGCCTTGCAAGATTCGTACGCAGCCCTTGAAAAAAACAGCAGCGATGCTTTGCAAAGCAACCTCAAAAAAAATCGTGATTTGTTAGGTCAACTTGACGAAAAAGGAAAAGCTTTAGCACTGGAGCAAGAGCGTTTGAGCAAGAGTGCACAACGTTTGCAAGAGCTAGAAGATTTGATTGCCGCCAAAGAGGCGAGCATGAAAAAACTAAAAGAAACCTTGTCTAAAGCCTTGAATAGTTTTGAAGGCAAAGGCTTAACCGTAGAGCAGAAAAACGGTAAAGTTTACGTGTCTATGGAGAACAAGCTGCTTTTTAATTCTGGAAGTTGGGCAGTAGGCTCCGAAGGTAAAAAAGCGGTTGTAGAGCTAGGAAAAGTGTTAGGTGACAACCCTGATATTGCCGTGCTTATCGAAGGGCATACAGATGACGATGCTTTTAGCGCATCAGGACCAATAGCTGATAACTGGGATTTATCAACCAAAAGAGCAACTGCAATCGTAGCTATTTTGAGCGAAAACAAAAAAATCAACAAACAAAATTTAACTGCAGCTGGCCGTGGTGAATTCTCGCCTTTAGCTAGTAATGCTACTGCCGATGGTAAAGCAAAAAACCGTCGTATTGAGATCATCCTGACTCCTCGTTTGGATGCTATTGCAGAAATGCTGAATGAAATAAACTAAAAAAGAAACAAAGATTCAAAGAGGCAAAGGTTCAGAGTTTTTACTCGACACTTTTGCCTTCTTTCCCTTTGCACCTTGCAGCTTTGCCCCTTTGTCACTCTGTGCCTTAGTGCCTTAGTGCCTTTGTCCCTCTTTATCCCTGATCTTAAAAAAAAATGAAATACACTACTTTACCCAATACCGATATAAAAATTAGCAAAATCTGCCTTGGAACCATGACTTTTGGGCAACAAAACACAGAGACCGAAGGTCATGCTCAAATGGATTACGCGCTTGAAAACGGTGTCAATTTTTTTGATACTGCCGAGATGTACTCGATTCCTGCCAAGAAAGAAACGTACGGCAGCACCGAACGCATTATTGGAACTTGGTTTAAAAAATCAGGCAAAAGAGATGAGGTGGTTTTAGCTACCAAAATAGCAGGACCCAATCCTAATTTTGGGTACATGAGACCCGAGTTAGACTTTTCTCCTGCCAGCATCACACACGCATTGCATTCTAGTTTAGAACGTTTGCAAACTGATTATGTGGATTTGTACCAACTGCATTGGCCAGAGAGAAAAACGAATTATTTTGGGCAACGCGGTTTTAAAGTACAAGAGGATGAATGGCAAGACAACATTCACGAAGTATTGGAAACTTTAGATGGTTTTGTTAAAGAAGGTAAAATAAAACACATCGGACTATCAAACGAAAATCCGTGGGGAATAATGCGTTTTCTAGAAGAAAGCAAACACCACAATTTGCCTCGAGTAAAAACAGTTCAAAACCCGTATTCGTTATTGAATCGTTTGTTCGAAGTGGGTTCGGCAGAAGTTTGCATGCGCGAAAATGTTGGTTTACTGGCATATTCACCAATGGCTTTTGGAGTTTTATCAGGTAAATTTTTATCTGGTGAAGCACAGCCCAACGCACGCATTTCGTTGTTTCCGCAATACACCAGATACAGCAGTGAGCAATCTACCGAGGCTACAAAAAGATACCAAGATATTGCTCACCGCAATGGTTTAACCTTGACCGAATTGGCTTTGGCCTTTATCGAGCAGCAAGCATTTGTAAGCAGTACCATAATTGGAGCTACTTCGGTAGAGCAACTCCAACAAAATATCAATACAATTCAAGTGTCACTTTCTGATGAAATTTTGCAAGCGATTGATGCCGTACAAGCGGGTATTCCTAATCCAGCTCCGTAAAAAATGATAGAAATAGAAAGATTATAAAAGACGGAACGCCGAAAAAAGAGTAAAATAGTTTATCCAAAATTTGATTTGGACTTATTTTTTGGAATTTGGTTTTTACATAATTGTAATT
>CAZMHK010000186.1:0-4342 GCA_964566045.1 uncultured Flavobacterium sp. | reverse complement strand
TATTTGTACGCTATTTGAAAAAGCGGATTTTCTTTGGTAGTTGCTCCAATTAATTCTAAAGTGAAATATTCGGGGTTTAGCTGCAACTGTTCTGCAGTAAATAGGATGTAGTAAATAAAATCTTCTGGAGTTTGATATTCAAAAGAATTGAAAAAAAGTAATTTTTGATTTTGTACCACTACTATTTCAAAATGACTTGCACTTACATGAACAAACATTTTTTTATCCCTCTCGTTTTTCGAATTATTAAGCAATGTTTGCACTAAAATGGTACTTGCATGCTTGTAATTAAAAGCTCCAAATTGATCTATAAAAAAATTATTTATATTTACGTACGGAATAAAAACGGTATTCATTTCGTAAGCAGGAATAGCATCAAAAGCAAAAAAATCAGTTTCGAATACTTTGGTATTGTATTGCAAATAACTACCTAAATATTGCTCATCGAATAAAGGTTCAGGAACAAAGGTTGCCAGATTATTATTGTGAATCACAAGTACTTCATCGTAAGAATCACGTAATTCAGGATGTTTAGTAAAAGCATCGGCAAATAATTCTTCGATTTTTGTTGTTTTAGGAAAAACATCAAAATGAATTTCATTAAAAGATGAAACGGTATTATTTAAAGTATCGAAACAACAAAAGGAAAGCCCCGTTAATGAAACTTGAATAGAAAGTTTTTTATGTTTTTTATCGGTAATAATCATACTGCAAAGCCTTTTTTCGAGAAGGCAAACTTACAAATTTTAAAACAAAGAAACAGATTGTGAAGCAGCGAAATCAAAAGTGATTCTAATTGCGGGAAATTGCTACTTCTTTTTTAAAAGTCGTCCTCGCGGTGAGTCTACTTCCATGAGGACCACATCTGAATGTAAAAATTTTGCGGCAGCGGCTGAATCTTCTACTTTAACCGCACTTCGTTTTAGCATTTCAGATTCGTATTTCTGTAAAACAGCTTGTCGCAATCCTATTTCTCGCCAAGATTCGTTGCTCCTACAACCTGAGTGTATGGCCTGTGCCAATGCTACTGCATCAAGTAATGCTTGATTGGCTCCTTGTCCCTTAAACGGACTCATAGGATGGGCAGCATCTCCCAAAAGGGTAATTTTATCGTGATGCAAATCCGAAGGTTGCAATAAAGCTCTGTCGTAAACCGGATAACCAGAAATTAAATTTTCAGGAGTGGCAGCGATAATTGCTGGTATAGGATGGTGCCATTGCATTCGCGCCAAAGCTTCAGTTTTTAGTGCTGCAGGCCCTTTTTCGCTGAGTGTAATCGCTTCTGATTCGGATAGCGGAAAACTAAATTGCCACATTATCGAATAATTGTCATACGGCATCATATAAATGCGATCGTTGCCGTTTGCCGTTTGAAATACGGTAGCATTATCCAACAATGAATCTTGAATTGTTGGATTGTCCTTTAACGAACAAATACCTAGAATTACGATGCAATTCAAATAGCGTAAAGGAGCGAGTTGGTCTCCTAAAAGTAGTTTTCGTACGGTGCTTCTAATACCGTCAGCACCAACAACAAGATGTGCTGTTTTAGTTATAATTTGATCATCAACCTGAAAGCGAAGTTCGATTCCAGCATCTCCAGCGTCTTCAAATCCAATCAATTGATGGTTCCACTGTATTGATTGATGGTCTTGTAATTGCTCTAACAAAGCACTGCGTAAAGCTTGGCGTGCAATATGAATGTTGGAACGTTTTCCGCTGTTTTTAACATCTTCTGTTAACCATTTACGAGCACCCCATTCTCCAATTATTTGACCATCGGCATTATGAACAACATGCCTTGATGATTTGATGCCTTGAGACAGGTTTTCAATTCCTAAACTACTAATTGCTTTGCTGGCTTGTTGTAAAGTCAAACCATATCCTTGTGATCGGGCCTGAAAATTTACATCTCGTTCGTATAAAGTAAACGGAATGCCGCGATGTAAGCACGCAACTGCAAGAGCAACGCCGCCAATCCCGCCACCAATTATAGCAACAGTCGGAAAGGTATTGTAATCAGCAGTTAAAAAAGCTGCGCCTTCAACAATTCCTGTGCCTTGACAAGTAGTACAACTATGCAAATGAGCTTTTGGAGGTTGTGGCATTGGTCCTTTTCGAGATTCCTTTTCGAATTGCTGAAGAGCGTTTGTATACGCGCGTTTGGCTTTGTCGCTAAGGCCTTTACTTTTTTTGCCACGACCTTGACATGCTGTACAAAAAATCCATTTTTTGGGATTTGAAATCAAATTAAATTTTTTAAAGTATTGATTTGTTGTGATTTATGTAAAAATAACTAAACTAAAACTTTGATATTGATTTTCACGAAATCAAATCTACTTTTAATCCCTTTTTACATATTTTCGAAAGGCAAATTTAAGATAAAAATTATTGGGAAGAAGTAGTGCAAATGCATAAAAAAAGTCTTCTTTGCTAAGTGCTAAGAAGACTTTGTAGGTATAAAGAAAACGATTTGTAACCAAAGTGATTTTAAAATCGTAGTAAACAAGTATATATTTTTGGATTTATTTCTGTGCAATTTCACGCGTTAGCCAACCGCTTTTACCCGCCGTTGCAATAGAATAAGGAGCGATCCAAAACAATCCGAAAGTAAACAAAATGCTATACGAGTACGCCCAAAGTGATTCTGATATACTGTATTTTTTGGCATAAAATAGTACCGGGAAAGTTGAAAATAACAGGATTCCCAATAAAGTTGAACTTACAAATAACAACGGATGTATTGCAATAAAAAACAACATGAACAACAAAAAGGGATAAGTCATCGCTAAGGTCAAGAATTGGTTGATAAACAACAAACGAGTTCCTGTTTTAGACTCTTTTTTAAAGTTAGTAAAAACGTAGTTCGCCATTGCTAAATTTTCGCGAACATTACTACGTCCCCAACGAATAAACATTTTGTACAATCCTTTGTATTTTTCAGGTACGTCGGTTAAAACGACCGCATTGCGTTGAAAAAGTACTTTTTGTCCTTGTTTTAAGATCATATTGGTCATAGCACGGTCTTCGCCAATATCCGATGGAGTTCCCATAAAAGTTTGATTGATCCATTCTGGCAAACAATTAAAAACAGCTGTTCTTTTGTAGGCTGCCAAAGCGCCAGGAGTACACAACACGCTGCCTAGTCTGCTTTCGGCAGAGCGTACAAATTCAAAACTCATTACAAAACTTACATTCAGCATTTTTGGTAAAATAGCCGTTTTGTTGTTCAATACGCGCACATTTCCTGCAACAGCTCCACACTTTTCATCAGTTGCAAAAGGACTTACCAAGTTTCGAAGTGTGTCTTTTTCAATAATAGAATCACTATCAATAGTCACAAAAACATCGCCCGTTCCTAAATGGAAACCACGATACAAAGCATGTCGTTTTCCTTTATTTTCTGGTTGCTGAAAAATTTCAATTTGATCACCTAAGGTTTGCTTTGCTTTTTGCATCCAAGACCAAGTATCATCTTTACTACCGTCATCTATGGCCATTATCTGCAATTTATGTTTTGGAAAATCGCTGCTTGCAATACTTAATAAAGTTTGGTGAACCAAATGCCCTTCGTTATATGCTGGAACGATTACGGTTATCGTAGGAAGTAGCTCATCTGTAACGGACGCGATTGGTTTGTAAGTCAAATACAAATATAAAGTGTAAAAAAAGTAGATTGATTTGAAAGCAAGTAACGCAAGAGTGACCATCAAAAAGGTAAAACCTAATGTAGAGTCCATTCTGCTTTCGTTAAAATTATAAAAATCATCTTGCAATACATAAACTGTCGATGCGCCGATGAGCAACATCAAAATTGTGGTGCCCAATACCAATCTATTTTTTAAAACTGTTTGCGAAATTTTTAGCGTTGTAAAAACTGTTTTTTCAGTTCTTTCAAAAATTGGGTTTGCTGTTGGTAAGGTTTGCGTTTTCATGTGTAATTGTATTTGTTGTTTACTCAAATTCTTTTTTGCAATAGCAATACCATATTTATTTATAATTGATTATCAGTGTTTTATTGTTTTAAAGTTTATTTAATGTGTATAATAATTACTCAATTGTTACCCATTACTCAATTGATTTTGTAATTAGAAAGTTGAAAATAGGGGTAAGATTCAAGATCATTTTTGTAAATTTTTTATGCTTTTGCAAAAGCGTCATTGTAAATCTGTAATTTTGTTTTTTATAAATTGATCTCCGACATTTTGAAAAATATCTTAATTATTGACGACGAAGAAAAACTGCGTGGTTTGCTGGCTCGTATTGTAAAATCAGAAGGATTTGAAGTTTTAGAAGCTCCCGACTTGCAATCTGGTTTTAAAAAATTGGAACACAATGCTAT
>CAZMHK010000185.1:0-4382 GCA_964566045.1 uncultured Flavobacterium sp. | reverse complement strand
CTCGATGGTACGTTATTAAATGAACACCACCAAATTGCACCCTACACCAAGAGTGTGTTTCAAGAGCTACACCGCCAAAATTTTTTAATTGTCATAGCAACAGGACGCCATCATTTAGATGCACTGCCCATCGTGTCCAAACTTGAATTGCCTTTTTATTTGGTTACATCAAACGGAGCACGAATTCATGATCTCAATCAAGAATTACTTTTTTCGGTAAATATGCCCAGTGATTCCGTTCAATCGCTTTTGTCGGCAGCAGTTGATCCTGAAATTACTACGGTGCTTTTTCGAGAAAAAGTATGGTTGACAAATAAGCACAACGACAAACTAAATGCGTTTCAACCAGAAATTCATTACCATCCCGAACTAGTTGATTTTGCAACTCTTGAAGATTTTACGGCAATTAAAGTGTTTTTTACGCATCACAAACACAGCAAACTTTTAGAATTGCGGGAACAAATTTTAAAACAACATGAAGGGCGTTTCAGTCATGCTTTTAGTTTACCGTATTGCTTAGAGTTTATGGAGAAATCGGTAGATAAAAAGACAGCAATAGACAAGATCCTAGAATTAGAGAACTTGAAATTCGAAAATGTAATTGCGTTTGGCGACGGATACAATGATGAACAAATGTTATGCGCTGCTGCAAAAGGAAAAATTATGGGCAATGCACCTGAAAGCCTTCAAACCAAATTGGCTCATTTAGAAGTGATAGGGGATAATGTTCAAGAAAGTGTAGCAAAACATTTAAAAGAGCATTTATTACTGCCGGTTACTAATTAAAAAACTAAACTAAAAAAAAACAAACTATGATAAACAAAAAAATACTTTTGCTTTTTGGAGTGCTTTGCTTTTCGTCCATGCAAGGGCAAAAGCTTAAGATGGAAGAAATCATGAAAGGCAATGGCTTTATTGGTGTTTCGCCAGAAGGTGAACGTTGGTCTGTTGATGGACAACAATTATTCTTTGAATGGAATCCCAAAAACGAATTAGGAACTTCAACTTATTTCTGGAAAAAAGGAATGAGTAAACCCGAATTAGCAACAGCTGCCCAAGCTAGTTTTTCGAGAATGGACTTAAAAAAGGCAGCTAACTCTGATTTGTATTATTATTTAGACAAAGGGCGTTTGTTTTCGTATGATGCAAAATCGAAAACAACTAAAAAACTAGTTCAAATGAGCACGCCAATTGCAAACTTACAATTGGGTTCTGAGTCGGCTGTTTTGTTTTTCAGACAAGGAGACAATATTTTTCAATACAATCAAAAAGAAGGATCTGTAGTGCAATTGACCAATTTCCGAAAAGGAAGAGGCGAGGAGCCAGCAACAGAAAAAGAATCGTTCTTGAAAAAACAACAAACGGAGTTGTTCCAATTTGTTAGAGATCAGGAGGCGTTGAAAAAATGGAATGCGGCCAAAGCAACAAAATCGGATTTTGCAAAACCTTATTTTTACGGAAAAAACACTTTAGGAAGTTTAAAAGCGCATCCAAAAGGAACTTACGCTACTTTTCGATTAGTGGAGGATACGGAGCGTAAGTCAGAGAAGATGGAAGTTTTTATTACAGATGATGGGTATAATGACATCGAAAACACCAAAGAAAAAGTGTCAACGGCTAATTTTGTGAATACCAAATTCGGAATTTACAATGTAGCTAAGGATTCAGTTTACTTTGTGAACTTTTCAAAATTAAGTCACATTCAAGATGTACCTAAATATTTGGCTGATTATCCTACCACAAAACCTGCTGATAAAAAGGATAAGTTAATCGTGGTACAAGAACCCGTGTACAATGACGAAGGAACTTTTGCGGTATGCGACATACGCAGCCAAGACAACAAAGACCGTTGGATTGTGAGTTTGAATCTAGAAAACGGAACTTTTGAAGAAATAGAACACCAACATGACGAAGCTTGGATTGGAGGACCTGGAATTCCTTCGAATGCATTTGGCAGAGGAACACTTGGTTTTTTAGCAGATAATGAAACTATTTATTTTCAATCAGAAGCGACAGGCTATTCGCATTTGTACTCTTATAATCTAAAAAATAAAAACAAAACACAACTTACAAAAGGCAATTGGGAAGTTCGTTCTGCAATTTTAGCCAAAGACGAAAAGACGTTTTATTTGACTACCACAACAACGCATCCTGGAAACAGAAGTTTTTACAAATTAGATTCGAATAAACCAGTTTTACAGCCAATTTTGGTAAAAGATGGAGCGCACGAAGTATCACTTTCACCTGACGAAAGTACTTTGTTAGTTCGCTATTCCTTCAAAAATAAACCTTGGGAGTTATTTATTGGTCCAAATACAGCCAATCCAAAGTTGCAACAAATTACAACTTCTACAACATCAGCTTTCAACGGATACGCATGGCGCGAACCTGAAGTGATCACGATTACAGCACAAGATGGAACGCCTGTGAATGCTCGTTTGTACAAGCCAGAGGTTGCAAATGCAAACAAAGCAGCGGTTATCTTCGTTCACGGCGCAGGATATTTGCAAAACGCACACAATTTCTGGAGTACGTACCACAGAGAATATATGTTTCATAACCTTTTGGTCGATTTAGGCTACACCGTTTTGGATGTAGATTACAGAGGTAGCGACGGTTACGGACGCGATTTCAGAACTGGAATTTACCGTTTTATGGGAGGGAAAGATTTAACAGATCAAATTGATGGTAAAAAATACTTGGTGAACAATTTAGGTATTGATCCAGCTCGCGTGGGAATCTACGGAGGTTCATACGGAGGATTTATTACACTTATGGGAATGCTTATAACACCGGGCGAATTTGCTTCGGGTGCAGCATTACGTTCAGTTACAGATTGGGCACACTACAACCACGGTTATACAGGAAATATTTTAAATTTCCCCGAAACAGATCCAGAAGCGTACAAAAAAAGTTCGCCAATTTATTTTGCTGATAATTTAAAAGGCGATTTGCTCATGCTACACGGTATGGTGGATGATAATGTGGAGTACAAAGATATAGTCCGTTTGTCACAACGTTTCATTGAATTAGGAAAGAAAAAATGGAGTTTAGCCAGTTTTCCAGTTGAAGCACACGGTTTCAAGGAAACCTATTCTTGGGTTGATGAATACAGCCGAATTCTAGATTTGTTCAATAGTACTTTACTCAAAAAATAAAACAGCACAAGTGCAAACCTTCGAGATTTTTCTTTGCGAAACTCTTTGAAATAGTTTTAAATTTGCATTCATAAAAACAACACACAACAAACACAATGAGCAACACAATTACAACTACTGATTTTAATTTTCCGAGCCAAAAATCGGTGTATCGCGGAAAAGTAAGAGAGGTGTACAACATCAATGACGATCTTTTGGTTATGGTAGCTACAGATAGGCTTTCAGCTTTTGATGTGGTTTTACCAAAAGGAATTCCGTATAAAGGTCAAATTCTAAATCAAATTGCTACCAAATTTATGGAGCTTACTCAGGATATTGTTCCTAATTGGTTGATTGCAACTCCAGATCCTAATGTGGCAGTAGGTCATTTATGTGAACCTTTTAAGGTAGAAATGGTAATTCGAGGTTACTTGTCAGGGCATGCAGCACGTGAATATGCTCTTGGTAAAAGAGAGCTTTGCGGCGTAGCCATGCCGGAGGGTCTGAAAGAAAACGATCGTTTTCCGGAACCAATTATAACGCCAACAACCAAAGCGGATAACGGAGAACACGACGCAGATATTTCTCGCGAAGCCATTTTGTCACAAGGAATCGTAACTGAAGCTGATTATTTGGTTTTAGAAAAATATACCCGTGCTTTGTACCAGAGAGGAACCGAAATTGCAGCGAGTCGCGGATTGATTTTGGTAGACACTAAATACGAATTCGGGAAAACAAAAGATGGAGTTATTGTTTTAATTGACGAAATTCATACACCTGATTCTTCTCGCTATTTCTACGCCGATGGATACCAAGAGCGCCAAGACAACGGACAAGAGCAAAAACAATTATCAAAAGAATTTGTACGTCGTTGGTTGATTGAAAATGGTTTTCAAGGTCAGGAAGGACAACAAATTCCGGAAATGACAGATGCTTATATTGAATCTGTTTCTGAGCGCTACATTGAATTGTATGAGAATATTTTGGGTGAAAAATTCGTCAAAGCAGATATCACACAAATTGATGCACGCATTGCAAAAAATGTAAACAAATATTTGTCTGCAAAGAGCTAAATAATATTTTTTCCTAAAAATCAAAACGCCATTCAAAACCAAAATTTTGAATGGCGTTTTTTAGTAACGTATCTTTTTGAGTTTTAAAAATAAAAGAATTGAAGTTCTGTATTGAATTCCGGTTTGCTAGCCCCGATAAAAGCGGCATCCTTTTGCTGGCTTCTTTAGCCAG
>CAZMHK010000184.1:0-4401 GCA_964566045.1 uncultured Flavobacterium sp. | reverse complement strand
AACGGAATGGCTACTGCTTTAATTTCGTTGTGCGTCAATGCTGTTGGAAACAAATCAGCCAATAAGTTTTTAATCAAGGCAGATTTTTCAAAAATCAAATCAAAATCCTCGATTCCGGTTCTAAACTCCGGAAAAGGTTCAATTTCTTGTAAAAGGGCTTGAGCGTAATTGGCTCTATAATCCACATCGCTTTTGGCAATTTCTTCTAAATTTTCAATGAGTTTGTGAAAAGAAATTAAGGTTTTGAACGGACTTTCTTTAAAGAAATATTGCGCCATTTTTTGTGATTTTTTGAAGGGTAAATTTACAAAGAAACCACAGTTTTTAAATGCTATTTACTTATTTTATTTTTGCAAAAAAAATCTCCAAATGCACTTGACATTTGGAGATAGAATTGTAGTACGAGCAAAGATTGTTTTCTCGCAGGTAAGTTTAGTTTTTTTCTTCTTTGTTGAAGTAAACCAAGTAATAGTACATTTGTTTTTCTTCGTCCCAACCTTTTTCAACAAATTTCTCTGCACTTTCAGGATTGATAAAATCCATTTTAATTTGAATATGCGTATCTAAATTGATGACATTTTTAATTGATTTTCTGGCATCAGATACTGCTGCATTGGCAATAGGGAAGGAGGTTACGTCCTCAATGCTGTATTTCTCACCTTTGTCGGTTTTATAGTTTTTAAACTCCGGAATCAAATCAGGATTGTCCAAAACTTCATTTAAAAAGTTAGTTTCTTCAAACTGATCGTTTTTTGCAAAATAGTTTACAGATCGGTTCATGAACATCACTTCTTCTTTTTTGTCCTCGGCAGGGAAAACCACATCTTTTGCAAAGTTTTGACAGAATTTCAAATACTTTTTAGTGATGAAATTCTCATCTTCAAAAGCATCTACTGATAAAAAATGCTCCAACCAGTAGCGCGCGTCATAACGGTTGCTATCTACGGTCAAGATTTTATATCCTTCTTCTTTTTTGTAATTAAAAATCAAACAGCCTTTGTCAAGTTTATTCAAACTTACGCCTTGCTGCAAAATCATTTCTAATTGAGAAGCTTTTTCTTCAAATTGTAAAAAGTCGGCCTGAATTTCACTCTTAAAAATACCAATTGCATCAACTACATTATTGTCAATGCTTAAATTGGTTAAATAGGTTACGTAAACCTCACCGTTTTTGATATGTGGGTGATTGGATTGCTCAAACAAATGCGTGGTGATTTTTTTTGAAACCTCGTGAACGCTGTTTGGATTGTCAAATATTTCGGTGGCATATTTGAACATGTCGTTGTAATCCAAATCGATTTCATGTGCAAATTGATAATAATTCTCTTCTTTTTCGCGGAACGGTTTGAAAAAAAATTCTTTCATCAATGGCACAATTTCATCTTGCAACGCATACGGTTGCTCCGATAAAAATATAGCTTCGTTTCTACTCTTGTTACCCACTCTGTGAATGGATAGATTTTCGATATGGGTGTTGAATAAGTTGATCATTTATTTTTGAGGTGCTAAGTGAAAAGTTGCTGAGTTAATGAGGTTTTAATCTCTTTCTTTAATTTTATTCATGAACGAAACCAGCATTCGTTCAATCTCTCGACTATCTTCGTACAAAGTGTTAAATTCATCTTCGATTAAATAATCGATGTTTTTTGCTATTTCTAATTGAGTTTGTAATTCAAATAATGATCCAATGGCTATATTTAAAAAACGTAAATATTCTTTACTACTTTCTCTTCCAAACCCTTCGGCAATGTTGCTCGGAATTGAAACTGAGCTCCGGCTTATTTGTGATGTTAATGCAAAAATTTCTTCTTATGGAAATTTCTTGGTTGAATTATAAATTTTAGTAGTTAATGACATTGATTTTTGCCAAATCAGTAGGTTTCTAAAATTGCTCATGGTGTGAAAATATTAAATTTAATTCTGGTCAGAACTTAGTACCTCAGAACCTTAAATTCTTAGAACCTTACTACAAACTAATTCCAATTCTCCTCAAAACCGTAGTCTTCAAAACTGTCATCGCCTTCAAACATGTCTAAGTCATCGTCATCAAAACCATCTTCGAACTCATCGTTGTAATCGTCGGCATTATCGGCTTCAAAGTTTTTCTCTAGCGCTTCGTCTGGCATTTCACCGTGAGAAAATAAAGTTTCAGGATAGAAATTTCCAGCCACTTGATCTTCAATAGCTGCTAATTCTACTAAAAACGTCCACATGTTGATAAAGTCGTATACGTAAATGATTTTCGTATTTTCTTTATCTAAAATGTCTGATAATTTGTAGTCGCTCATGGTTTTTTGTTCGCCAGGAACATCGCCGGTATCAAACATCGGAATTTCTTCCTCTTGATTCCAAGTTTCATCACACGTATAAAAAGAAGCTACTTCCATTCCATCAAAACCAAAAGAATTGAAAATAGCATTATGTAAATCCTCTAAAGTATCGTCTTCAAGTATTGCAATGTCTCTAAAAATATCTTCCTCGGCGTCTAGAATGACTCTAAATTTATAAACCATAATCGTTGTTTTTATTGAAAGGTCAAAGGTAAAATTTAATTTCAGATTTAAATTTTACTTTCTCGATTTGTTGATAAGATTTTTGTGTATGAATCAAAAAGGAGTACACTAATTTCAATCTATTTTTAAGCAAACGAAAAGAAAACAAATCTTGTTTTACTTGCTATCAAGTACTTCCCGTAATTGTTTTTAGGGTTATGGTTTAGTTTTAAAAATAGTTGTCAATCTTTTTCGGAACTGAGGGTATTTTTTATGATTTGGATATTGTCTGTTTGTCGTCATATTATTAAAAACTAAAGCCACGGTCAGTAAAATAAGTACACCGGTCAGAACAGGAGAAAATACATACCAGTAGCCTAAATTTTTTATTTCATTTGAGCCAGTGACGGCTATCAGCGCGGTTGCGCCACCAGGTGGATGCAATGTTTTAGTCATTTGCATAAAAACAATAGAAAGGGAAACAGCAAGTGGAGCAGTTAACCAAACGATATCGGGAACGAGTTGACAGACAGTAACTCCAATGATTGCAGAAATTAAGTGCCCTCCAATAAGATTTCTTGGTTGTGCCAACGGACTTTGGATTACACCGTAAACCAAAACGCTCGATGCTCCAAAGGAACCTATTAAATAAACTACATCAGAGTTTGGGAGTGTGCGAGATTGTAAATAAGCAATTGATCCGATGCCAATAAATGAACCGAGAAAAGCCCAAAAATGCTCTTTGAAATCAACTAAAGTTTCTTTGTACAAAATGTACTTGGTTTTGCGGTAACTCCTTTTTATTTTGTGAACTGCCATTGATAATTATTTTGCTAAACTGGAAGAAACGGTTTGATTAAAAAAGATTTCGCTATCAGTTTTGACTATTTTTTTAAAAACAAACCTAAAGTGGAGGATTAAAAACCAAATAATATCCTCGTTCTTAACAGTTTTTAAATTTTGCGTCTGTGATAATTCCCTTAAATCTTATTTAGGGAGTAATTTGTCAAGTTTCTGCAAATTTAAAGAAACAGAATCGCAATTAAATTAAAAAAATGAAAGACTGTTTTCTTTTACGATTTAGATATTATTTTGACTTTTTTTATAAATAAAAGCGCTTTATTTTTCATAAAACTCTATCGGTAAACCATCTGGATCACTGATAAAGAAAAAGGATTTGTTGGTGTATTCATCCACTCGAATATCCTCAGCAATTACTCCTTCAAGCAGGCACAAACGGTGAGTAGCTGCAATGTCATTTACCTCAAATGCTAAATGCCGCAAACCGGCCGCTTCTGGACGAGACAGCCTTTGGGGCGGATTTGGGAACGAAAATAATTCCAATACATAAACGTCATTTAGTGTTAAGTCTAGTTTGTAAGATTGGCGTTCTTCGCGATACACTTCTTGAAGAATTTGCAAGCCGAGAAACTCAGTATAAAATTGTTTGGATTTTTGATAATCACTGCAAATAACAGCGATATGATGAATTTTTGAAAGTGAAAGCATAAGAAGTAAGCAAAAAAAAGCCCAATCACTCGATTGGGCTTGGTGTTTTATTTTTTAGAGTCGGAGCACAAACCTACAATTTCATGAAAGGTATCGTGCAATGTAGTAATCGATTTTACAATAGCAGCATCATCGCCTTTGGCTACAACCAATTTGTGTAAGGCTTTGCTTTGCAATTGCAAACGTTCTGCCGAAGCCAAAATAGCATCTGTTCTAAATTCAGTTGGGATATCCGACTTTAATAACGAAGCTGCTTTTTGAACCATTTCTTCAGAGCGCGCCTTGATTGGTGCTAAATTACCTTCTTCGGCAGGATGAAAAGTTTCCGACATTACACCGTGAAATTCTTTAATAGCCGGCCATTTGTCAAAAGTACTTTGTGCCGATACTGAACTGGCAA
>CAZMHK010000183.1:0-4553 GCA_964566045.1 uncultured Flavobacterium sp. | reverse complement strand
AAATTATCAGTAGAAATTTTTAATCTTTTACGCATAAAATTTAACATAAAAGCATTGGCTTGATGAAATACAAACTGATCTACACCAGCTGTACTTAAATTGTTTTTCTCTAAAATTTCTTTTGTAAAACTAGGAATTACTTCATTTGTAAAGTTAAACACTTCTGGACCATTCATATACAAGTGATTGTCGGTATAAGTGTTATCAGTTCCGTAAACAATCTCTGGCGCATTTTGGTCAAAAGGAAATCTGCTACAACCGTTTTTTACAATTAGTTTGTCATATCCCGAACCGTCTGTACCGAAAAGAAATTCTCCAATTCCTTCAGTTCCGTCGAAAGATAGTAACGTTGCAGTTGCTGCATCTCCAAAAATAGCTCTATTGGAACGATCTTTAGGATGTAGGTATTTTGAATACGTTTCTGCGGTAACCAACAATACATTTTTTACTTGGCCGGTTCCAAGTAAACCTTTGGCAATACTAACACCGTAAGTAAATCCAGAGCATCCTAAATTAAAATCTAGTGCACCAATATTTTTTCTCAATCCGAGTTTATTTTGTAACATACATGCCGTAGTTGGCAAAAAATATTCAGGACTTTGAGTGCAATATAATATGTAATCGATTTCGCTTCTGTCTTGACTTTCAAAAAGTTTTTCGCAGGCTTCAATAGCCAAATCATAGGCAGTTTCCTCACCCACCCAATATCTGTTTTTTATACCAACTTTTTCTTCAAACTTTAAAAAATCATAATCAGGAAATTGTTTACCCAAATCAATATTACTAACTTTATTTTTTGGATAAACATATTCTATTGCTTTAATAATCATTCCCATATTAATTTCCTGTAAAAGGTTCCGTTGTTGCTACATTCTCTGCATTTATTCCCTCTGAAATAAATACTTTTTTTACCGTCAAAAGTAGTATTTTAAAATCTAATAAAATTGAAATATGATTAACATACCACACATCCAACTCAAATTTTTTACTCCAGCTAATGGCATTTCTTCCATTTACTTGCGCCCAACCCGTTATTCCTGGTTTAACTTGGTGTCGCTTTTTTTGCTCTTCCGAGTACAGAGGTAAATATTGCGGTAAAAGTGGTCGTGGTCCTATAAGGCTCATATCCCCCTTTAAAACATTGATTAATTGTGGTATTTCGTCTAAAGAAGTTTTTCGAACAAATTTACCAATTTTTGTTAAACGTTCTCCATCTGATAATAGTTTTCCTTTGGAATCTTTTTTATCGTTCATGGTTTTGAACTTAACTATTTTAAATATTTTTCCGTTCTTCCCTGGTCTAGCCTGCAAAAAGAATGGTTTGCCATTATTTACTAAACACAAGGCTATTGTGATAAATAAAAATATGGGGCTTACAAATAATAAGCCAAAAAATGCACTTAAAAAATCTAGTAATGGCTTAATTAATTTATGATACATATACAATCTCCTTATAAAATGAAAGCCAACGATCCGATATTTGCTGAGCTGTAAAATTATTTAGCACGTAATTCCTGCCATTTTTACCATAAAGTAACCGCAACTCTTTATTTTTTAATAAAGTTTCCATAGCGTTTTGTAAAGACTTTGAATTATTGACTTGATGCCTAATCCCCGTCTCATTTTCTAAAATGGTCTCCATTAAACCGTAAGTATTACTGCAAATCACTGGCTTTTCAAGTAAGGATGCTTCTATAATGCTCGTTCCAAAACCTTCTCGATGGCTAGGAAGACAAAAAATATCACAAGCTTGAAGCAAACGCTGTGGCATCGAAGTTACTCCATAAAAAATAACTTTGTCTATCGCCGAAACTGTCTTTCGAACTAAAGGTATCATATTTTCTTCATCATCACCTACAAATAGCATATAGACATTATCATACTTCTTTGCAATCTGATCAAATGCAAGGGCCAATTCAGGAATTCCTTTATCTCTGTTCATGCGTCCTAAAAACATAAAAACTATTTCTGAATCAAGTATACCTAGTTCAGTTCTAACTTCATTTTTTATCAAAACACTGGGTTCAAATCTACTGGTATCAACTCCACTAATAGATCCTTTACCTAGCACTATAGAATTTTCAGCTTTGATAATATTTTGCTGAATCAAAAACTGTCTCTGAGATTCACCATCAACTAATATATGAGTAGCGTTTAATACTATAAATCGATCCAAAAGCATTAAAAGTTTTTTAAACAAACCAGTCTTTGTATGCCAAACTTGTCCCGTAAAAATATGAATACGTACTTTAATACCAGCAAGTTTACCTGCAATTGCAGTAAGTAGTCCAGCTTTCGGAGTTACAGAATGTATCGCATCAAAGTTCATTAATTTAAAACAAGATCTTAATGCTAATAGTGCTTTTACATCCTGAAGTAGATTAATCTCTCGTGGAATAGCAATATCAATTAACTGTTTAATTTTTATACCCGAAATAAAACTATCCTTATCAATATCAATAAAATTCCCAATCAAATATACATCATAGTACGCAGATAATACATTAATATGATTGACCAAAAAAGCTTTGGCAGTCATTGGAGTTGCAACGATAAAACATATTTTCTTTTTCATTAGTCGTAAATAATAAATTAAATTTTGTCAGAGCTGTATTTGCTAACCAACTGTGCGAGTCCATCTTGAATAGACATAACAGATTTAAAACCTAGCTCCCTTTCAATCTTGCTTGTAGAATAAATAGTCTTATTTGTGAGCGCATGGACACGACCGACAGTCAAGGGATTTCTAGGTATAAATGCAGTAAATTGAGCTAGTACTAATAATAATGACTTAGGCATTCTAAACCATGGAATAGATTTAGAAAGTTTACTAGATATAAATCCAACAAATTCTTCAATGGTACACCAATTAGATATTATATATGTTTTATTACGAGCAGCATTATTATGAGCTGCAAGGATTAATGACTCCACTACATCTTCAACTGTAACGTAATTTGCAGATGCTCCACGCTCTCCAATAAAAAAATAGTGCCCCTTATCAATAGCTTTAACTAAATCAAAAATTGATTTATTGCGCATACTCACACCAAAAACATTTGAAGGTCGTATTATTGTGTACGTAAAAATACCTTTATTAGCTGCAGCAATTAAGGCCTGATCACTAGCATATTTAGTTATCTCATACTCGTTAGCAGGATTAGCACTTTGATTTTCATTCACTATACCTTCACTAATAGGACCATAAATACCTACACTACTTAACTGTACCCAATGCAAGTTTTTACCTTTAAGAGCTTCAATTAAATTTAGTGTGCCATTGACATTAGTTTGTTTCATCATTGACTCATCACTAATCTCGGCCGCACAATGGTATAAAATATCTAAACTTTGCACAAACGGAACTAATGATTCCACATTATTTAAGTCTCCTTGATGCATAATTACCTTATCATTGGAAAAAGTATTTTTACGAGATAAAATATGAACAATATTACCCATTTCAATATTTTTTTGTACGAGTAATTGACCGATAAAACCTGTTGCTCCAGTAATTCCTATATTCATTATCGCATTATAATTTATTAATATCTACATTAAAAAGCTTCCAAACTTCATGTTATAATTAACGAACATCGATGTCTAAAAACTCAATTAAATCCCTATGAGGTAAGTTAATAGCATTCCTCCTTTTAAGCAGTATGGATTCCTTTCCAACCAAATTAAATATGTAAAAGATAAAACCACTAAAAAAATACTTGAGTACAAAACGACATACTCTAAAACTATATTTGTGTTTTTTTAACATATAAAATAACGCTTTATAACCACCACTATATTTTTTATAATAATTTATACCAAATTCACGATAAAATAGTAAAGGTAAACTTAGTTGATAAAACTGGAAAACATGAGATGTTCTTAACCATAACTCTGCATCTTCAATACGCACCGCTTTCACATCATATGGATTTTGCTTGAACCATTTGGTTTTTGCCATAATTGAGGGATGAATAAAACTACTAACTTTATTTAAAGTTTGACACGAATTATACTTCCCTCTTATCCCGAAAACTAGATTATTATCGTCAATAGAATATGCATTAGTACCTAAAACATCTATAGTAGGGTTAGCAATAAGAACATTTAGCTGCTTTTCTAATCGTTGAGGATGCATAATATCGTCAGCATCCATTCTAGCGAGAAATTCCGTATTTACTAATGATGGAATTTGATTCAGTCTAAATCCAAGATTTTTATTTTCGCCATCTGAAAATACTTTTACTCTAGGATCAAAGAGGTATTTATTTGCTATTTCTAAGGAATTATCAGTTGATCCATCATCTAATAAAATGAGTTGCCAGTTGTGATAGGTTTGGTTAAATACAGATTCAATTGCCTCATCAAGATATCTAGAAGCGTTGTAAAAAGGAATAGCAACTGTGAGCATGATCAATAGTTTTCGAAAAATAAAAAAATTAATAGAAACATAAAAACTGTTTGTGTAGCAATTTTTTTAGTAAAATTTACATTAAATACGGGACTAATTAAAATTGGGATAACTATCCAAGACATTAAACCCCACCTATCAG
>CAZMHK010000182.1:0-4564 GCA_964566045.1 uncultured Flavobacterium sp. | reverse complement strand
GGCTGTGTCGGACGCGACGTGTTTTTGGTAGGGAGAGGAGCGGGGCGTGGTTTTTTAGTAAAAAACTAATTTGTTCCACCTCAATAGCATCTGAACCTTCAGAAGGTAGTAAAGATTTGATATTAAAGAATAAACAGTCATTAGTTTCTTCTAATTTTGTTCTACGCACGGTATTCAAAATATCGGCTAACATAAAATTATCAATAGAAAAGTAATCACCTATTGCTTGCAGCCACTCCACATTATTTAAACCATGAATATTCAACCAATTTACTTTATCATTTGCTAAAAATTTATCTAAATGAATTAGTTTAAAAGCCTCATATTCAGCTAAAGTTTTATCATCATAAACAAAAAGTTGTAACTCTGAAACAATATTTTTATGACTACCGGTATATTCTAACACATAAGGCTGTAAACGTTTTCCTTTTTTATATTTTATTTTCCTCATGAAATCAGAACAGTTTAAAATTCATAACAAAAAGTATCTTCTCATCACCTAAAATGAAGGATGCTTACTACTCCTGCTTTTAACAAAAGTACTAAGAATTTTCAAGTGTTTTTTTGATGACTTAAAGTTTAACTACACATTCTTAAATTGCTTTACAATTGTTAATTAATGTTAATGTTTTACAAATGAAATTAGAAAACTACATATTGTGAAAATATATCAATAGATTTGAAAATTAATGCTGAATAAATACCATATCCTTAGTATAATTCGGTAAAAAACTAATTATTAACCGTAAGATGTAGAATTACATGATTCAAAAAAAACTAACTCTATTGATGTTATGTCTGCTTTCTTTTTCAGCTACTGACACCTTCGCTCAAAGCAAAAAAAAGAAAAAGAACGACAAAACTGCTGTTGCTGCACCAATGGCTAAGCCAGCTGAAGGCAAAAAAGAACCTAAGCCTTACAAAAAAGTAATTGACTCAACTGCAGTCACACAAAAAGGTTTGATTGACGTTCACAAAACGGACAACAAGTATCTATTTGAAATTCCAGATTCCCTTTTAGGAGGCGAAATCATGACGATTACCCGTTATTCAAAAACACCAGCAGGTGGAGGAATTTTTGGTGGAGAAGAAATCAACCGCCAAGTAATTCGTTTTGAAAAGGGACCAAACAACAACATTTTGATGCGTTCGGTAACGTATGTAATTATGTCTCCTGACCAAGACAAACCATTGGCTCAAGCGGTTAAAAATTCAACAGCTGACCCAATTATTGGAAATTTTGATGTTCTTGCTTACAAAAAAGACAATGACGGAAAAATTACTGGTTACGTAATTGATATGACTACTACTTTTGATGCAGATGTTCAAACATTCTCATTAGATCCAATCAAGAAACAATTGTTAAACATTCAAACGTTTCAAAAAGATCGTTCTTACATTTCAAAAATTAGCAGTTTCCCAATCAACACTGAAATTAGAACTGTAAAAACTTTTACTACAACACCACCAAGGATTAGTACAACACCTACTCCGCAAATCGGTGTCAATCTACCTTCTGCTTTAGATGCAGGAGTTTTGACTGTAGAAATGAACACTTCTATGATTTTGCTTCCTAAAACACCAATGCGCAAAAGAGAATTTGATGCACGTGTAGGATATTTTGCAAATGAATACGGTGTTTTTGAAGAAGAATCTCAAAAATCAGATACTAAAACTTTTGCGGTGAGATGGCGTTTAGAGCCTAAATCTCCAGAGGATGCTGCCAAGCAAAAGAAAGGAGAACTTATTGAGCCTTTAAAACCAATTGTGTACTACATTGACCCTGCTACTCCAGACAAATGGAAAAAATTCATCAAACAAGGTATTGATGATTGGCAAGTAGCTTTTGAAGCTGCTGGATGGAAAAATGCAATTCGCGGAGAATACTGGCCAGAAAATGATCCAACAATGAGTTTGGAAGATGCACGTTTCTCAGTTTTGAGATACTTTGCAGCTGAAATTCAAAATGCTTACGGACCAAATGTTCACGATCCAAGAAGTGGTGAAATTTTAGAAAGTCACATTGGTTGGTACCACAACATCATGAGCTTATTGCGCAATTGGTACTTGATACAAACAGCAGCAGTAGATCCTGCAGCAAGAAAAAAACAATTTGATGACAACTTGATGGGCGAATTGATTCGTTTTGTTTCGTCTCATGAAGTAGGACATACATTAGGATTACGTCACAACATGGGAGCTAGCTCTGCAACTCCTGTTGAAAAATTAAGAGATGCCGCTTACCAAGAGAAAAACGGTCATACTTCATCTATAATGGATTATGCTCGTTTTAACTACGTAGCACAACCAGAAGATAATGTAAAACATTTGTTCCCTAGGATTGGTGATTACGACAAATGGGCTATCAAATGGGGTTATTCTTATTTTGAAGATGCTAAAACCGAAGCAGAAGAAAAAGCGGTGTTGAATAGCATGACTAAAGAAGCGTACAAAAACAACAGATTGTGGTTTGGTACAGAATCTAGTCCGTACGACCCAAGATATCAAACAGAAGATATTGGAGACAACGCGATGAGAGCGTCTGAATATGGTATTAAAAACTTGAAAAGAATTTTACCAAACCTTTTAACTTGGTCTAAAGAAGATGGTGAGAGCTATGCAGAGTTAGATGAGTTATATGGTGCTTTAACGGGCCAGTTCAGAAGATATATGGGTCATGTGACTAAAAACGTAGGAGGTATTTATGACAATCCTAAAACCTATGACATGACAGGTAATCAATTTGAAGTGGTACCAAAAAGTATTCAAAAAGAAGCTATTTCGTTCCTAAACACTCAATTATTTAACACGCCAAAATGGTTGTTAGATCAAAATGTACTCTCAAAAATTAACCCCGATAGTGGTGTAGAAGCTATTAAAGCGATACAAGATGCTACTTTGTCAAGTTTAATGGCAGGAGATCGTATGGTGCGTTTAATGGAAACATCTGCTGCAAGCAAAGACAATTATAGCGTAGATGAGATGATGACTGATTTAAAGAAAGGAATTTTCTCTGAAATAAAGTCAAATGCAGCTGTTGATATTTTCCGCAGAAACATTCAAAAAATTTATGTTGACAAACTAATTGAATTGTTAAAACCAGGAACTGCTGTTGTTCGTTCTAACGTAGTTGGAGCTACTTATGGCTTCAATACACGTAGAGTAAATTTAGCTCAAACGGATTTACCTTCAATTGCAAGGGGGCAGCTAATCGCTCTTAAAAATGAATTAAAAATTGCGTCGGCACAAATGACTGATCGTTTGAGCAAGTACCATGTACAAGATTTAATTTCGAGAATTAGCCTTGGTTTAGACCCAAAATAATTTTTAAAGAATAAAAAATTTAGGGAAAATGATTTAGTTCATTTTCCCTTTTTTTGTGCCCTAAAACCAAATATCGAAATTAAAGCTGAGAGTATAAAAAGTAAAATTTTAATAGCAATCCTCGCTATAAAATAAATCACAATTAAAGTTAATTTGTTTGGACATGTTTCCCAAGTCTACTGTAACAAACAAAACCTCAAATTTTGGGCAAGTTAATATAGTTTCGATTTCATCACCCGCGGAGTACGAGAAATAAAAAAATGATCTTAATTAGAATAAAATTATGTATTCGATGGAAGATGCAGAAGTTGTATTATCCAAGAAAGGTGAATACTAGTAATGTTTATATCTTGGGATACTATTCAAAAAGTGAATAACAATCAATATTAAAACAAATATAGTTGGACTACAATTCAATCAATGTCTGACTCTGTATGAATTAAATTCAATAAAAAAACCGAGCTATCACTAGCCCGGTTTCTTACTACAACCTATTAAAAAAGATAATTAATCCTTTGACGATTTTACAGCTAAACTGTAAATAACCAAACCAAAGCCAATTTTATTGATGGCATCTGCAATGTTATAAGCCACATCAATGTTACCTTCCGGAATGATACCATTGTACCATCCTGTAGTTCCCATCATGTATCCTACTGGATAAATAGCCCAACCTACCAACACAAACCAACATAAAATCTTATGCGCTTTTTGTACTTCACCACCAGCTGCTGCGGCCAATTTAGCGGCTTCGCCCAACCAGATTTCGTATACAATTAAGAAATAGGCAGCTCCTGAAATGGCACCCCAAAGTGCGGCGCTATCTGGTGCAACTACTTCTCCAAAGTAGCCCGTAACAAGCATGATTACAGAGTAAAGAACCATTTTCCATAACAATGATTGTTTAGCTCCTGCTACTTTTAAAATTAAATAAAACTCCAAACACATCAATGGAACTGTTAATACCCAGTCTACATAACGAAAGAACGTTGGCGACTCTCCAAATGAAGCCCAGTAATCTCTCATGTAAAAATAGTGAACCGCTGCAATGAATGTAATTAAACCTGAAACTAAAACTGATGTGCGCCATTTTTTATCAAACTGACTCAATGATAAAAAGAAAAATGCTGATGCAGCCATCATTGCCATACAACCTACAAAAAAGGTAAATCCTACATAGTCTGTTGGAGATAATTTACCCACTAATCCTGAAATGAACATAAAATTTGTCATAATTAAT
>CAZMHK010000181.1:0-4596 GCA_964566045.1 uncultured Flavobacterium sp. | reverse complement strand
ATTCACTGCAATCTTTTAGGTCCGCTGTCGCGTACCCAAAAGGATTTCCGTTGCTATCAGGGCTAAAAACGACTTGCCAAATATATACTATTTCCTTTTTTAAAAAAAATTTAGGCTTGATTATGAACAATAATTTTTATAATTATACCTTCAAAAAACGGTATGCTAGTTTATCCCAAAAAGCAGCATAAATAGCTATCAATGTAAACACAAGTAAAAATAAATGATACCATGCGTTACTCAAAATATCAAGAAAATCTAATTTACCATTGGCATAGCTCAATATCAACAAAATTTGAGCTCCATAAGGCAATATTCCTTGAATGACACATGAAAAAATATCTAAAATAGTAGCTGATTTTTTAGCACTCAATCCATACTCATCATTAATTTCCTTTGCAATAGGCCCAGTAATTACAATAGAAACGGTATTGTTCGCAATGGCTAAATTGGCAAAACCTACTAAAACTCCAATTCCAGTTTGTGCTGATTTTTTACTTTTAATTCTTTTTTTGATTTGGTTTAAAACCCAAGTAATACCTCCAGCCTTATCAACCATAGCTGCTAATCCTCCTGTAAGCATAGAAAGCAAAAAGATATCGGTCATACTTGTAAAGCCTTCATAAATTTTCTGGGTAAATTCCATTACCGTAAATGAGTCGTTGTAAAAACCAATCAAACCTGCAATAATAGTTCCTAGCAATAATGTGTAAAATACATTGACACCCACAACGGCAAGAACGATTACTAAAACATACGGCAAAATAGCCCACAAAGAATAATCATTTTTAGCGATATCCACGGCAACAACATCTGAATTAAAACCTAAGTAGAAGAAAATTAAAATAGTTACAATGGCCGCCGGAAAAGCAATAAACAAGTTGATCTTAAACTTATCCTTCAAATCACAACCAAGAGATTGAGTGGCAGCTATAGTAGTATCTGATATCATTGATAAATTATCCCCTAACATAGAACCACCTAACAAAGCACCAGCAATTAATGGCATAGAAGCACCACTTTTATCAGCGAGAGATATCGCAATTGGCCCTATCGCTACAATGGCTCCTACTGAAGTTCCTGTAGCAGTAGATAAAAACGAGGCAATCAAGAAAATCCCTAACGGAAAATAAGCCACATCAATAGTACTAATCCCTAAATTTACTACTGCATCTACACCACCCATGGCTTTACTCACCACGGCAAAAGCACCAGCGAACAAATAAATCAAACACATTGTCATTATTTTACTATCACCACAACCAGCAATTAAAGTATCTACTTTATCGTCAGTTGATGTTTTAAACAAAATAAATGCAGCAATAATACCTACTAAT
Organism: uncultured Flavobacterium sp.; assembly: GCA_964566045.1. Taxonomy (GTDB): domain Bacteria; phylum Bacteroidota; class Bacteroidia; order Flavobacteriales; family Flavobacteriaceae; genus Flavobacterium. Next base: position 3,259 of record CAZMHK010000181.1, on the reverse strand, counting down.
ACTGCTACTGGTGAAGGAAACGCATAAAAATCGTCTAGTAAAATACCAGCACCCAAAAAAGTAAAAATGAAAATAAATAGCGGAATCAAAGCATACGGATTTCCGGATTCCTTAGTAAAATTTGTCATAAAAATAATTTTAAAGTAAGTGTTATGACGAAAAACAAAGCTGGTATTGGGAATGTAAACAACATTTTTTCCAAAGGATTTGGCTTATCGTTTTAGCACCTTGCTTGTTGTTGCAGGTTGCTATCCTTTACAGGATTCGTGATAACGGGTGCAAAAATACACAATCTATTACAATATTTACAAACAAATGCTCTAAAATTTGATAATAAAAAAAAAACGCCACCCGAAAAAGGTAGCGTTTGTACTTAATCTAAAATGCTAAATTTATTAGAAAGCAACATTCCATCTAGGCAGTCTTCCGTTTTCATCCAAAAATGATTGTAAAACTTGACCTTCTACAGCAGTTGGAATTGATTTTACTTCATTGTTAAAAGTTTCATACCAAACTACTTCAAGAGCAGATATAGCCTCTTTTTTCATTTGAGCTGGCCAAGAATATTTTCTACCTGTTTTTGCAAATTGGTGACCTTCGACAATTTTATCAAATAAACCACCATTTTTTATTTTTAAGGTTCCGTTGTTTTGAACAGTCCCCGTAGAACCAACCATAATTAATTCTTTCTCGTCACCTACAGCGTAAACTAAAAATACGCCAGATCCTTCAGAAGCATTACAAACCTGCTCTAAACTATCATCAACATTAAATAAAAATTGATTGGTAACCGTGAATTTTTCTAATTCTATGTACATATATGTTATTTTTAATGGAATAGATTTTCACAAAAAAAGACCTCACTACATCGTGAGGCTCACTGAAAACTATTCGTATGTTTTGTTTTTTATTAAAATAAAAACTTGAATGCAAGATTTTTAAAATAAAGTGCAAAGATATTTCTTTAATTCAATTTACAACAAAAAAAGCCCCACAAAATGTGAGGCTTTACAATATTTATATTTCAGGTGATTATCCTAAAATTTCTTTTACTTTTTTACCAATTTCTGCCGGTGAATCAACAACGTGAATTCCGTTGTCTCTCATAATTTGTTTTTTAGCAGCCGCTGTATCGTCAGATCCTCCAACAATTGCACCAGCGTGACCCATTGTTCTTCCTGCAGGAGCAGTTTCTCCAGCAATAAATCCAACAACTGGTTTGCGGTTACCGTCAGCTTTAATCCATTTAGCAGCATCAGCTTCTAATTGACCTCCAATTTCACCAATCATGATGATTAATTCTGTCTCAGGATCATTCATTAACAATTCAACTGCTTCTTTTGTAGTAGTTCCAATAATTGGGTCTCCACCAATACCAATTGCAGTAGTGATTCCTAATCCTTGTTTTACAACTTGGTCAGCTGCTTCATAAGTTAAAGTTCCTGATTTAGAAACGATACCAACAGTACCTTTTTTGAATACAAAACCTGGCATGATACCCACTTTAGCTTCACCTGGAGTGATTACCCCTGGACAGTTTGGACCAATTAATCTTGCATTTCTTTCTTTAACATAAGCATTAGCTTTAATCATATCTGCAACTGGAATTCCCTCAGTAATTGCAATGATTACTTTAATACCAGCATCAGCAGCTTCCATAATAGCATCAGCAGCAAAAGCTGGTGGTACAAAAATGATACTTGTATCAGCACCTGCTTGATCAACAGCATCTTTTACAGTATTAAATACTGGACGATCTAAATGACTTGTTCCACCTTTACCCGGAGTAACACCACCTACAACGTTTGTACCGTATTCAATCATTTGAGAAGCGTGGAATGTACCTTCGCTTCCTGTAAAACCTTGAACAATTATTTTGGAATCTTTATTAACTAAAACACTCATGATATATTTTTTATGTAGTTTTTAAAATGGTTATGCAAAAGTATAAAATAGTAAGCACTAATTACTAGTGCTTCGACAGTTTTTTGATACTAAAATTAGGATAATTGACTCATTTGATAGCCACGAAATAATTTGTTGTCTTTTATTTGCCAAATAACATTAAAATGAGCCAATAACATTTCTTCTCTAGGATTTTCTACCGTTTTCACAAAGTGCGAATATCGCAAAGAAACCAAATCATTTTCAGCTAGAATATGACTAATACGCACTTTTGAGCGCACATAAGCTTTACTTAGTTCATCAGATAATTGCACTAAAGCATTGTAATCTAACTCAAGAAAACCTTTACTACTATTCCACTCTACTAGCACTTCAGGATGAAGAAAATCTTTCATGACAGCGCTGTCAATTAAAGCATCAGACTTATAAAACTTTTGAACTATCTCTTTTACAGACATATTATTTTAGTTTATTTAAAATTTCTGGAATCTTTTTGATATGGGCTAATTGTTTCAATTTTTCTCTGGATTCTTCTATCGGAGTTCCAAAATAGGATTTCCCACCTTCAACCGATTTGGTAACTCCCGTTTGTCCCATAATTACAGCCTTAGCGCCGATAGTAATACCACTAGTAGTTCCTACTTGTCCCCAAATAGTAACTTCGTCTTCAATAATAACGCATCCGGCAATTCCGGTTTGTGACGCAATCAAACATTTTTTACCAATCACAGTGTCGTGTCCAACGTGTACTTGGTTGTCTAACTTTGTCCCTGCACCGATAGTTGTATCACCCGTTACACCTTTATCAATAGTACACAAAGCGCCGATACCAACATTATCTTCGATAACTACGCGACCTCCGGAGATTAATTGGTCAAAACCTTCTGCACGTTTTTTGTAATAAAAAGCATCAGCTCCTAAAATGGTTCCCGCGTGAATGATTACATTATCACCAATTACAGTATGGTCGTAAATAGTGACGTTGGGATGAATTAAACAATTTTTTCCAATTACAACTTGATTCCCTATAAAACAATTTGGTTGTATTACAGTTCCTTCTCCAATATTTGCAGAAGAAGCAATAGCAGAATTAGTTGCCTTAAAGGGTTTAAAATGCTTTGTCAATACATTAAAATCTCGAAAAGGATCATCAGAAAGCAAAAGTGCTTTACCCTCAGGACAGTCTACTTTTTTATTAATTAAAACAATTGTAGCGGCCGATTGCAAAGCTTTATCATAGTATTTTGGATGGTCTACAAATACAATATCTCCAGGTGTAACAACATGAATTTCATTCATACCTTGTACCGGAAAATTAGCATCACCAATAAACTCACAACCAATAATTGCAGCT
>CAZMHK010000180.1:0-4692 GCA_964566045.1 uncultured Flavobacterium sp. | reverse complement strand
ATGCTTTAAAACGCGCTGCTTTGTTAATCCAAGAAGTAGCCGGTGGAGAAATTACATCTGATGTGGTGAATTTTTATCCAAAAAAGATCGAGGACTTCACGGTTTTCTTGAATTTTAGTAAAGTAGCTAAGATTATTGGTCAAGAAATCCCAAAAGATACAATAAAGAAAATTTTAGTTTCACTTGATATTAAAGTTAATAGTGTTTCTGATGCTGGGCTTGGTCTTACTATTCCGTCTTACCGCGTAGATGTACAAAGAGAAATTGATGTTATCGAAGAAATTTTAAGAGTTTACGGTTATAACAATGTTGCTTTTTCAAATAAGTTACATGCAACCGTTTTTAACTCTCCACGAAACGAAGATTACAAAATTCAAAATGCTATTGCCACACAATTGAACTCTCAAGGATTTCATGAAATGATGGCCAACTCGTTAACAACAGCATCGTATGTTGATTTATCTGAGCAATTGAATCCTAGCAATAATGTTACGATTTTAAATCCGTTGAGTACTGATTTGTCGACCATGCGCCAATCATTATTATTTTCTGGTTTAGAGGCTGTATCGTATAACATCAATCGCAAAAATGCCGATTTAAAGTTATTTGAATTCGGAAAAACGTACCACAAATATTTGGCAGGTTACGAAGAAAAAAAGCACTTGTCTTTGTTTTTAACTGGTGATCGCAACGCCGAAAGCTGGACGGCTGCACAAAAACCATCTGACTTTTTCTTATTTAAAGGTTATGTAGAAGGAATTTTATCTCGTTTGGGATTATCAAAATTCCAAAACATACCGACTACTCTAGATGTATTGTCAGAAGGAATTTCATTATCGATTGGAAACGATGTTTTAGTATCGTTAGGAGTTGTAAAAAAGAGCATTTTGAAACAGTTCGGAATCAAACAAGAAGTATTTTATGCCGATTTTGATTGGGATTTAATTTTGAAAAAACTTTCAACTAAAATTAAATTTGTAGAAATTCCAAAATATCCTGAAGTTCGACGTGACTTGGCTTTATTGATTGATGAGAACGTAACTTACAGCAGTATTTACAACCTAGCGAGACAAACAGAAAAGGGATTACTCAAAAATGTAGATCTTTTTGATGTGTACCAAGGTCAAAATCTTGCGGAAGGAAAAAAATCATATGCTATTAGTTTTACCATTCAGGATAGCGCTAAAACCTTGACAGATGTGCAAATTGACAAAATCATGAGCAAGTTGCAAAAAACATTTGAAACAGAATTAGGTGCTGTTTTGAGATAAACTTACTTTTTAAATAACAAAAAGCGGTTGCGATCAAGTATCACAACCGCTTTTTTTTCCTTTAAGATTTAGTAGTTTATAGAAACGTATTTTTATCTAAAGAGAACAACATCAATTTGACATATGATTAGAATAACGGCAGCAAAAAAATAGACTTATTCTATTATATTGGGAGTACTTTCAAAAAAGGGTAATTTTCCCCTTGTTGTACCGTTACAATTGCAATAGTTTTGTAGAGCTTTAAAACTATAAATTAATTTTTCAACCAATCAAAACTATGGAAGTAAAACAAATTGTACCAAAACAACTTATTACAAAGGAATTTGCGAAAATACTTAATGAGAATTACAACAAAACAAGATTTCCTTTGATCTCAAAGTCAATTCAAAAAGAAGATGCTACTGCCATTTGGTTTTCAATAGCAGAATTAGAAACCTACATCAAGTACATCAAAGCAGAGGCAAGAAAACAAAAATATACTGTTGATGGTATTCGTTTTCATTTTGGCGCCTATCCTGAAGATAAACTTTACGAAGAAAAAGCAGGTTTAACTACGATATTTTTAGCACCAACAGGAACAAAAAAAGTTAGAAAAACGACTGTTGCTGCAAAATCAACGCTAGCGGAATCAGATGATATGATGAGCATCTCGCCTCTAAATTATGGATCAATAGGAAACCCACCACCAGTACCATACGAATACTAAATGTTTGCAAGTTTAAGATTTTACATTATTTATTTAGCTTTATTATCTACTTTGGTAGGACTACGTTTTTACCATAAGTTACCCAATAATAAAGCTAAATTTTTGCTTTCTATAATTTCATTTTCGTTTTTAGTTGAATTTATAGGCAAGTACTTTACCGCATGGACAGGATTAGTGAACTTTTCAGTCTACAATTTTTATATGTTTGCAAGCTTTACAGCTTACATTCTGCTGTTTTATATGATTTTTATAACTTTTGTTTTCAAACGAATCGCTCTTTTGTTTTTAGCACTATTTTACCTTTTTTACTTTATCAATTTTTTCTACCTCCAGTATGAGAACGATACCGTTTTTACCAATAGTTTTGCACTTGGCGTACTTTCCATCTTTGTCTTGTCTTGTTTATATTTTGTAGAAGTATTTAGTTCTGAAAAAATCCTTAATTTTAAAAAATCAATCTATTTTTGGTTCATACTTGGCATCTTGTTATTTCATGTTCCTTTTTTACCTTTTATGTTGGCTATCAAGTGGTTTTTAATAAAAAATGACGAGTCTATTTTTAGTTTGGTTTTATTTATCTTAAACTTTTTAATGAACAGTAGTTTTATCATTGGATTTTTATGGAGCGAAAAGAGGTACAATTATTAGTTATTTCGTTAAGCATAATTTTTTTTACGCTCATAGTCCTATTATTGGCACTGTTTCTATATTTCTCCAAGAAGAAAAATGCTTTTTTAATTGAACAATTAAAATCCAAACACTTTTTTCAATCAGAATTAGTCAAAACTAGATTAGAGATCAAAGACCAAACATTGGCCGAAATTAGCAAAGAATTGCACGATAATATTGGTCAAATTTTATCTGTTGCCATCATGCAAATCAATTTATTTTTGCATACCGAGAAAAAAACAGTAACACCATCGGACCTGAATGACTTGAAGCTGAACGTAAGTACTGCACTTGATGAAATTCGAATTTTATCCAGAATCATCAATAATGAGAACACTATGCAATGTAATTTCATTGAAGCGATAAAAGCAGATTTGGATAAAATAAAAAAACTAAAAAAACTGAAATGTATTTTTATTTGGGATGAAATACTTCCAGAAATTCAGCAAGAACATGAATTATTTATCTATCGGATTTTTCAAGAAGCCATTCACAATAGTTTAAAGTATTCGCACAGTGAGCTTTTTGAAATTCATCTTTCAACGAAAGAAGATTGCTTTACACTTGACTTTCTTGATTATGGAGTTGGATATGATAAAAAGAAAGTTCCAACAGGTTCTGGTTTAAACAATATGAAACTTCGAGCACAACTTATTGGAGCCTCTATCGAAATGAACTCCACTGACAAAGGCACTGCAATTCAATTAAATTACCCTTTAACAAACAGGCATGAAGACTAAATCTAAAAATAAAATTGTAATCGTAGATGATCATTTACTTTTTTCGCAATCATTACGACTATTGATCAATAGCTTCAAAGGCTTTGAGGTAGTGAATAGTTTCGAAAATGGCAAAGAATTTATTACACACCTCGAAGAACACAATACAGATCAAATAGATATTGTTCTTTTGGATGTCAATATGCCTATTCTTGACGGATTAAGTACGATAAAATGGTTGAAGAAAAATCAGCCGCATCTCAATGTCATAGCATTATCTGTAAATGATGACGACGAAACCATCATTAAAATGATTACCAACGGTGCAAAGGGTTACCTCCTCAAAGATACGACTCCTACAATTTTTCATGAAGCAATAGCAACAGTTCTTGAAAAAGGGTTTTATTACAGCGAATTAGTTTCATCAGTATTAGTTAATAAAATTGATAAACGAACCGATCAAATAATTTTAAAAGACAAAGAAGTATTGTTCCTAAAATTAGTTTGTACAGAGAAAACATACAAACAAATTGCAGACGATATGTGCCTAAGTCCAAAAACGATTGATGGATATCGCGAATCACTATTTGAAAAACTAGAAATCAAAACGCGTGTGGGTTTAGTACTGTACGCTATTAAAAACAAAATAGTGAGTATATAAAATTGAGCTCAAAATTAACTTAGAAAAAAAGAGGTTATCCAAATAGTTCGGATAACCTCTTTTCTATTGTAAACCTTTCAAAACCATAGAAAGTAAAAGTCAAAAACCAAAATCGAATTTGTAACTTTTTATTTTATGTTCAAAAGGATGATAATCTTAAATAAAAATTCTAAAAAAATAATAAATAAGAGCTGCAAGAATTGCTGAGATTGGAATTGTAAGTACCCAAGCCCACATCAAACTTACCGTCATTCCCCATCGAACAGCTGAAACACGTTTTGTTAAACCTACACCAATAATAGAACCAGTGATCGTATGGGTCGTACTCACAGGAACTTTAAAATGCTCAGTAAAATACAATGTTAATGCTCCAGCAGTTTCTGCCGCTACACCTTCAAAAGAAGTTACTTTTGTGATTTTTGAACCCATTGTTTTCACAATTTTCCATCCACCACTCAAAGTTCCTGCTGCAATTGCAGAGTAACACGCAAGCGGAATCCATTCCGGCATTTTAAAAACACCCTCATCGTTTGGTAAAACAACATCCAACCACTCAGGCATCATATCTTGTGAAATTCCACTTGTTTGAATATATACCGTCACAGCAGCAGCTATAATTCCCATTACTTTTTGAGAATCATTTCCACCATGTCCCAAACTAAAGGC
>CAZMHK010000179.1:0-4727 GCA_964566045.1 uncultured Flavobacterium sp. | reverse complement strand
ACAACAAACGAAACGTATCGAATGCGTGCGTTTTTCAGAGTGCAAAGATAATTTTTTAAAATATAAAATCAATTATTTTTTATAAAAAAAGGTTCTTTTTAATAGATTCGTTTTCAATTAGCTGCGAAATGCAAAAAAAACAAGATTATTATCAAAAATAATAGCCACCTGCTTAACGCAAATGGCTACTAAATTTAAAACAGTATAACTTCTTTTACAAACTAGATGGAAACATAATACGATATAAACTCACATCTTTATTTTTAAAGTTCGAACCATATTTCGCATTAATTGCATCCGTAAATAAATTAGCCACAATAGCATAACCTCTCGGACTTGGATGTACACCATCTAGAGAAAACATCCCACCAGTGACAAACGCAGATGTAACTCTGTAATTATTATAGACAATTCCTCCACTTGCTAATTGGTCAGTTACGCTTTTCAATTCAACAAATGCCAAACCTTTAGCATCAGCAACAGATTTAATTGTTGAATTGTAAGCATCGGTTGCAACCTTTACCTCCGCGACTTCAGCCCTAGTTAAAACATGGACATCTTGCATAGGGTAGGTTACCCCAAAAACATTTAGTGGAGCCGGAACGCCTGCTGGTGCAGATGCAATCACTGATTGAGCAGGAAGAACAACCAAATCTTCTCTTGTAGCTTGTCTGGCTTGACCAAAAACTTGACCATAGAATGCAGCAGTTTGAGCTCCCAATGTTGGTGTAAAAGCAGCAGTTAATTGTGCTGAAAGATTAGGCAAACTCTCATCAACAATTAACAATGGATTTGCAGAAGTAGTTGAAAGTAACTCGATGCGCGATCCGGCATTGAAAGCAGTTAAAGCTTGTTTTAATGGCCCATAAAGTTGTGCATTCACAGCCTGAATTGTTGCAGTACCAACCGAGACATTTCCGCGACCAAGGGTCGCCGGTGTTAGAGGATTAAAAGGAACGGTCGTGAAATACGGCAAGGCAGTTACGTATGGCAAGTTAGCGACCACACCTTTTGCTCCATTTGCGGTCATCGCATTAACAATATTATTGTAGGCGCTGGCAAAAACAGTCGGATCCGTAATATCATTACTTGCATAGGTAGCAGGATTTAAATTACCTGTTTGGTTTCTTCCTGAACCGCCAGAAGTTGCATAACCCAAAACATCATTTCCTCCTATCCAAAGAGAGAAAAATGTAGCATTCTGTGCTACTGCATCAACTACAATTGTTGTCGACGCACTTTTAGAAAATCGTGCGAAATAAGGATTTGCAGCACCAGTGGCAACACCAGCGACATTACCGTACCCTGGAGTAACCAAATGATAACTCTTAGCCCCCGGCACACCCATGTTATTAAAATCTCCTGTTAATTTTGTAGAAACTTCAGTAGAAGGTCTTCCACTAACAGCTGTAGGCGCACTACCGTTAAAGAATAAACGTTGACCAAGTATTACGTTTCCACCAAGCAGTAAACCTCCAATATTGTCATTCATTAATGGTGTTCTGAACTCCCCACCACCCACTGAAGCAAATTGCTGAGCAATTATATTGGGATATGCACCTTTTTGAGCCTCAATAAACAAAGCATTATCACTAAAACCTGCTGCATAAGAATCTCCCAATGCAACATATTTAGTTACTACTGCAGAACCGGCCGTTAGAGGCTTTCCGTCAGATGAATTAGCATCTAAAACTACTTCATCTTCATTATTACACGCTACAACTGCAAGCGAAGCAACAAGTAGCCATTTGAAATTTTTTATCATTTTTATTTGATTTTACTATTAATGAAATGATTACGGGTTAATTGTCCAAGAAGCAAAATATTGTTGCCCAATTAGACCCGCCCCTAATACTTGTCCGTATTCTCTACCTCCAATATTAGAAGCACCAACTTTTAAAGTAGATCTCAAAGCCGGAAAGTTGTAATTTAATTGAGCATCAATAACCGTAGCAGACTCAATAGTTCCATCTGCAAAAGAAGATTGCCATAAGTACTCACTATTCCATCTACCACTTACGTTAAAACCAAAATTCTTAAATAATTTTTCGTTTCCAATCGAAGCTTTCACACGGTGCTTTGGTGTATTGAAACCTGCTTCAAAACTTGGGTCTTTAGATTGGTCAAAGCTAAATTCAGCGTAATTGTAATTAGCTCCCACTTCAAAATCTTTATATACTTTTCTAGATAACCCAAGACCGAAACCAATCGACTCAATTTCAATTGGAGTATTAGTGTATAATTGGAACGTTCTTGTATTTCCATTTTGTAATGCATGGATAGACTGCAAGCCTGCGGCATTTGTAACCCCACCCCCATCTGTCGCTGTTCCATATAACGGAGCAACAACATTTAAGTTACCAATAAAATTATTATATATATTGTAGTAACCATTAATGTCAATTGAAGTTTTATTGATAAAAGAACGGTATCCCAATTCAAAAGCTTTCACTTCTTCAGGTTTAACAAGACCCGCAGTTGTTTTTCTTAGCAATGCTGGATTTCCAGCTGCTGCAAAAGCAGTAACTGACGAGGCTGTATAAGAATTATCATAGGCATTTGTTCCGTTGATGGTAACAGTACTTGCGCCAGCAAAACCTTGACCAACAGAACCATTAATTGGCAATGTCTCTGTAAAACGGGTCAAGTTATCAGGAGCCGAACCTAACAGAATAGCATTCCCAACATTAAAACCAATATATTGATCTTGTGTTGTAGGGTTTCTGAAACCAGTTTGGAACGACCCTCTAAAATTGTGATTTTTATCTTTTCCACCAGAGTAAACAAGAGAAACTCTAGGAGAGTAATTCCCATCAAAGTTTTGCGCTTTATCGTAACGAATAGACCCTGTAAATTTCAAACGATCATCCATCATTTTTTTCATCACTTGCGTGTATGCACCGTATTCATTATAACTTATCGGACCAGCAGCATCTGTATAAATACGTCCAAAAGAATTCAATTGATACTCTCTGTAAGATCCACCAACTTGAATTTCCGCAAATTTGATAAGATCTTTAAAATTATAATTAGCATCAGAATGATAAATTCTTGAATTATCAACTAACTTAGAACCTGATAAAACATCTGGATTAGCAATCACTTGATTAAAGGCATTTCTAAACTCAGGTGTCCCTGGTAAAAACCTACCTTGATCAGCTCTTGCTCTTGCTGCTCTATGAGCATCAGCTGGCAACATACCACTTACAGTAGAACCTGCAAATGCTGTTGCATAGTCTGTAAACCATTGTTGATCTGACTTCCACTTACGATTTATATTGATTCCCGTAAACAGCATGTCATACGATTGACCACCATCTTCAGTAGTAGTATATCCTCTCAAAAAGAAATTTTTTCCTTTGAATTCTAATTTATGTTGCTGCATAAAAAAGTTATTTAGGTAGTAACGATTGGCACCTTGGTATACAGTATTACCAAAACCAAACTTACTTTGCCAGATAATTTCTAAACGTTCGTCACCAAATGGACGTAAATGTGCTGACAAATCAATTTTGGTATTCGACACTTTGTTATCAGTCAAATCAACCTCATTATATCCTGTTCTTGAAATTCTGTCAGCAGGTAATGTTGGAGCAGAGATCACAGTCGCTACCTCGTCACCGTAAACATTAATACCATCATAACCATAATGTGATCTATCACGTCCAGCAACAGTTTTATCATCATAATTTACAGCATGCCATTCCGTACCTCTCATGTAAGCAAAATTAGCTTTACCTGCAAAATACTTATTAAATGCTTTTGCCATACGAACACCATAATCAACGTAATCATTTGTACCAGCAGCACTTTGGCTGGTTTGACCAAATTTAGCATACGCTCTAATACCTTCGCTGGTGAATGGGCTTTTACTTGTCATGAACAAAATTCCATTAAAAGCATTTGCTCCATACAATGCAGAAGAAGCACCTGGCAATAACTCTACAGATTGAACATCTATTTCAGACACCCCAATTAAATTTCCTAAAACAAAATTCAATAAAGGAGAAGAATTATCCATACCATCAACCAATTGCATAAAACGAGTATTGGCTACAGTAGCAAATCCTCGAGTATTGATTGACTTGAAAGACATACTCGAAGTATTCATTTGAACTTCTTTCATGTTTTCTAAACCATCATAGAAAGACGGAGAAGCTGTTTTTTTAATCTCAGCAATACCCATTCTTTCAATTGTAACTGGTGATTCAAGCACACGCTCAGGAGTTCTAGAAGCCGAAATCACAATTTCATCCAGTTTATTTTCTTCGTCTATCAGCTTAACAGACACTTTTTGATTTTCTGAATTGATAGATACTTTTTGAGAAGTAAATCCAATACTAGTAACTTCAATTACAAATGGCGGTTTTTTACTTAACTTTAATGTAAAACTACCATCGAAGTCGGTCGTTGTGCTTGCAGCATCTCCTACGACTTTGATATTCGCTCCCGGAATAGGCTGATTGTTGTTATCCTTAACAACACCTGAAATTGTGCTTTGCGCAAAAGACAAGCTGCAAAAAAACAATGTCAAAAAAAGTAAATACACTCTCATTGGTCTATAATTAGTTGGTTTATGAGACCAAAGTACAAATATTTTTGATATTATTAAAAAAGGAACAAATAAATTTCATATTTCATACTTATTTCGAAAGAATTAGTGTTATTTCATATTTATTATTATTGATATAATGTTAAATTTTATGCTTAAAAAAACGAAATTCATT
>CAZMHK010000178.1:0-4795 GCA_964566045.1 uncultured Flavobacterium sp. | reverse complement strand
AATCTTCGTTGCTATATTCTTTTTGAAGCTGTAGTTTTTCGTGCAAAGGTTGTCGGTAATAATTGTATCCCCACAAAAAGTGAAAACAGAAATAAAATACCGAAAAAAAGTTCAGTATTCCAAGAATCGTTTTCTTTCGATTGGAAAGCCAAGATTTTTTTAAATTCCAAACCCATCGTATTAAAAATAAGATCAAAATAAAATAGAGAACATCTCCAACTGAAAAAGGAATTCCTCCCAAGCTGCTTCTTAATAATCGCGAAAGAATAGGGTATAACGTTTGGCTGTATCTTGTTTCGACCATCTCTGGGAAATACGGCAAAATTTGTAATAGTACAATTTGAAATAATAGAAAAAGGGCCAAGAAGTAGGATTTGCGCACGAGTGTTTTTTTTATTCCCGTAAATATAATTACAATATCAATTCTATCGTAATCGATTTTAAACTTTGTAACTTTGAACTTTGAATAATGTAAACATCTAAACATACGACATGAGTCAAGAAATAAGAAACCTAGAGCCAAAAGCGCTTTGGAATAAATTTGCAGATTTGAATGCAGTACCTCGACCTTCAAAAAAAGAAGATCGCGTAATTGCTTTCATGAAAAACTTCGGCGAAAGCCTTGGTTTGGAAACCTTTGAAGACGAAATTCGAAATGTGATTATTCGTAAACCTGCCACTGCCGGAATGGAAAATCGCAAACCTATTGTGCTTCAAGGACATTTGGATATGGTGCATCAAAAAAATGGAGACACTGTATTTGATTTTGATACGCAAGGTATTGATATGTATGTTGATGGCGACTGGGTTCGTGCGCGTGGTACAACTTTAGGTGCCGATAATGGTTTGGGAGTAGCGGCAATTATGGCTGTTTTAGAAAGCACTACGATTCAACATCCAGCGATCGAAGCCTTGTTTACCATTGATGAGGAAACAGGCATGACAGGTGCATTAAACCTGCAAGGCGGTATTTTGCAAGGGCAAATTTTATTGAACTTAGATACTGAGGAAGATGATGAAATTGACATAGGTTGTGCCGGGGGTATTGATGTTACGGCCACTGCTGAATATGACGAAGAGGATACTCCGGAAGGTTCAGTAGGGTACAGCATTACGGTAAAAGGCTTGAATGGCGGACACTCCGGTATGGATATTCACAAAGGATTAGGCAACGCCAACAAAATCATGAATCGTTTGTTATTTGACGGATTTGATAATTTTGGATTGCAAATTGCCGAAATAAAAGGTGGTAGTTTACGCAACGCTATTCCGAGAGAAAGTGTGGCTAAAGTAATCATTGCCGAAGTTTACGATGAGGCTTTTGTTTTTGACATGCAGCAAATTGTAAACGAAATCAAAACCGAATTAAAAACGACCGAGCCAAATTTAGAAGTAGTTTTTGAAAAATTAGAGACGACTCCTGCTAAAGTTATGCCTTCAATTGCGCAGTTTTATTTTGTACGCGCTATGTACACGGCACACAATGGAGTGTACAGTATGAGTGCCGACTTTGATAATTTGGTTGAAACTTCCAATAATATTGCAAAAGTGATGTTAGGAGAGGGGCAATTAACAGTTCAATGTTTAACCCGTTCTTCTGTTGAAACAGCTAAGTTTGACTTGGCTAATGGTTTGCGATCTGCATTTGAATTAATGGGTTGCGAAGTGGAGTTTTCAGGTTCGTATCCGGGTTGGACACCGAATTCTAAATCTGAAATTTTAGATGTTTTGGTGCCGCTTTATGAAAAACAAAATGGCGAAAAACCAAGAGTAGTGGCTTGTCATGCCGGTTTAGAATGTGGTATTCTTGGAACAAATTATCCTAATATGGATATGATTTCTTTTGGACCAACAATTCACGGAGCACATTCGCCAGATGAAAGAGCGAGCATATCCTCTTCTCAAAAGTTTTGGAAATTCTTAGTTGAAATTTTGGCTAATATTCCTCTTAAATAAAATAATTTTTGAGTGCAATTCTGGATTAAATTAGGGACTGCAGACTGTTGTAAAATATTTTAAAAACACTTCTTTAAGGAGTGTTTTTTTTTGTCTCTAATTTTTTTAAATAAAAAATCCTCTTTTGGTTTCAGCAAAAGAGGATTTTATCAATAAGTAACTTTATTTTATTTCTTTTTTAGGACTTTGTAATCTTCGTAACAAGCGCTTATGGCATCCATAATTTGTAAGTCGTTGGCAGTTTTAATAAACGCTTCAGAGTAGTTGCAACGTTGCAGTATTTCTGGGATTTCATTTTTATCGATTCCTAAGAGAACGGCAATAGTTTCTCGGTCAAACTTAGATTCTAGTAGTTTGCGTACCGTATCGTCTTTTTTCATCTCCTTTAATTTCTTCAATTCTTTCGGGTTTTTACCAAAGAAATTATAGAGTAAATCGGCGGGATTGAATATCGATCCTAAAACTTTTCCGAATGCGTTTGGAGAGTATTGCCCAGCTTCATAGCCTTGTGTTAAGCCGGAAATACTGTAGCGGTAGTTTTCTTTGACAGGGATTATCTTGCTATCAACCTCCAAATATCCCGTTAAATTGAAAGGTCTAATAACAACTTCTTCTAATGCAATCGCCTTTTCTGTCAATTGAATTTTAGTAGTTCTGTTTTTGATCCAGTCATTGGTAACGCGCACGCGCAAAGATTGAAATCCTAGACTAGTAATGTGCAAAGTGTCATTTACTTGTACATCAAGTTCAAAGTGGCCACTTTCATCAGTTGTGGCTCCTCGTACTTTATTGACGTTGATGATGTTTACGCTCGATAGCGGTTGCTTGGTCGTGTTGCTCAGGATAATTCCTTCTACTCTTTGCGATGGCTCTCTAACTTGCGAAAAAGCAGATATTGAAAGTGTTATAAATAGAAAAACTACAAAATATTTCATACTTGGATTTAAGACTTTAAAAGTAATAAATCAAGATTAAATATTTTGTAGTTCTCTTATAATTATAAGAAAATTAACTAAACGTTAGTCTCTTCTTGGTCTTCTTGGTCTAGGAGCGTCTCCAAAACTTTCAGAACGTCTTGGTGCTCTGTCAGATCCGCCTTCGCTTCTTGATCTATCCGATGAAAAACCGCCTTCTCTTCTTGAAGAAAAACCGCCTCTTTCACTTCTGAATCCGCCTTCTCTTGGAGCAGCACTTCTGTCGCTTCTGAATCCGCCTGAACCTTCTCTTCTTGGTGCAAAACTTCCTTCTCTTCTAGGAGCTGAACTTCTTCCGCCAAAACCACCACCGGAATTTCTTCCGTTGTGATCGCGTCTTCCGCCACCGTCATTTTTAGAAATTTCAACATTGATTCTACGTCCTTCTAATTGTACGTTATTCAATATTTCCATTACTTTGTCAGTGTGCTCTGGATCCGTGTTAAAGAAAGAGAAGCCTTCTTTTACGTCTACTTTGAAAACGTCATCACGACCTAAGTCTAATGTTTCTTTCAAGTAATCTTTTAATGACATCCAATCAAAGTTATCTCTAGATCCGATATTTACAAAATAACGAGTTGCTCCGCCATTGTTGTTTTCTCTTGGTTCTCTGTCGTCACCTCTTTCGCGTCTTTCACCTGATTGAGTTGAAATATCTCTGTTTTTCTTGTAATAGTTGATGAAACGGTTGAATTCTACCGATACCATTTTCTTGATTAACTCTTCTTTTGTCAAGCCTTCAAGTACACTATTGATAGCTGGCAAATAGTTGTCAATTTCGTGATCAACCTCAGTGTCTTTAATTTTTGTTGCTAGGTGCAACAATTGAATTTCGCAGATTTCGATTCCTGATGGAATAACTTTTTCTTCGAATTTTTGCTTAATAATTCTTTCAATAGAAG
This sequence comes from uncultured Flavobacterium sp., assembly GCA_964566045.1. Classification (GTDB taxonomy): domain Bacteria; phylum Bacteroidota; class Bacteroidia; order Flavobacteriales; family Flavobacteriaceae; genus Flavobacterium. The sequence continues at coordinate 963 of CAZMHK010000178.1, read as the reverse complement.
AAATTTTACGCAATTCACTTTTGGTAACAATCACAATTGATGTACCTAAACGACCTGCACGACCTGTACGACCTGAACGGTGGTTGTAAGTTTCAATTTCGTCAGGTAATTGATAGTTTACTACGTGTGTAATGTTATCTACGTCAATTCCACGAGCAGCAACGTCAGTAGCTACAAGCATTTGAATTTGACGACCACGGAACGATTTCATAACGCCATCACGTTGTGCTTGAGATAAATCTCCGTGCAATGCTGCAGCGCTGTATCCGTCTTCAATTAATTTTTCAGCAACTGCTTGTGTATCTCTTTTAGTACGACAAAAAACAACTGAAAAGATATCAGGATTTGCATCAGCCAAACGCTTCAATGCCTCGTAACGATCACGTGCGTTAACTAAGTAAAATTCGTGTGATACTGTGTTTGAACCAGAGTTTTTAGCACCTACAGTCACTTCAACAGGGTTAGTCATAAATTGCTTTCCAATACGTGCTACTTCAGCAGGCATAGTTGCAGAGAATAACCAAGTGTTTTTATCATCTGGTGTAGTTGAAAGGATGTTTACGATATCTTCGTAGAATCCCATGTTTAGCATTTCATCTGCTTCATCTAAAATGCAGTAGTTGATTCCAGTGATGTTTACTAAACCTCTGTTAATCATATCTTGCATTCTTCCTGGAGTGGCCACGATGATTTGTGCGCCTCTCTTTATTTCTCTTGCTTGTTCTGTAATGCTAGCTCCACCGTAAACTGCTACCACATTAATACCTTTTTCGTATTTAGAGTAGTTTTTAAGTTCGTTGGTAATCTGCAAACACAACTCGCGCGTTGGAGATAAAATTAATGCTTGTGTGTTTCTGTTGTTAGCATCAATTTTTTGGATAACTGGAAAACCAAAAGCTGCCGTTTTTCCTGTCCCTGTCTGTGCCAACGCAACCATATCTGTATCTTTTTCCAATTATAGGG
>CAZMHK010000177.1:0-4821 GCA_964566045.1 uncultured Flavobacterium sp. | reverse complement strand
AAAATCATGCAAAAAATTATTTTAATTACAGCGATGTTGTTGCTTTCAGTTTTCAATAAAATGAACGCACAAGGAGTAGAAGCCATTAAAAATAGTACCGATTGGCATTATCGAGGTTCAAAACCGGATAGTTATGTTATGGGACCAGATGCAAATGATGCGAATGTGTATCAAATTAAATCCAATCAATCAAAAATATATGGTTTTGGAACCATAATGAAAACGGTAGCGCCATCACAATACGCAGGAAAAACGATTAAGATGACAGCCACTGTAAAAACAGAAAATGTAAAATCATGGGCTGGTTTATGGATGCGTGTTGATTATTACAATACTGCAGTGTTAGCTTTTGATAATATGCAGAGACGATCAATTAGAGGTTCGAAAGATTGGGCAAATTACGAAGTAGTTTTGTTTGTTCCTGAAGAGGCTACTGCCATATCTTACGGAGTATTGTTGAATGAAACAGGTCAGGTATGGTTTAAAGATGTAGTAATAAATGTTGTTGATGATGCAACAGCCGAAACGGGTCAAACTAAAGGCAGAAACAATGTTTCTCTTCCATTTGAAACGAGAGCTAAAGCGATAAGTAACGAAATTAAAGACATTACAAGCACAGAGAAAAAAGCGCTAAAAGAAGCCATTGAAAGTATTGATGCTGACCTTGCAAAAGGATCAATCACAAAAGAGAAAGCCAATGAGTTGAAAATGCAAAAAGCAACGCTTCATGCAAATAATATCGAGTCAAAAGTAGCCGTAGAACAAGCTAAACTAAACAAACTGGTGCAGGATAAAGTAGACGGTAAAGTAGAAGATGCTAAAGAATACAGATCTGGCGGTAGAACAGTTGTTTTGGGTAATAATTCAAGCTCAATTGGTTCACAAACCGAAATTAATCTTACATCGATGAAGGTATACAACGGACAAGAGGACAAAGAGGCACGTCAATCTAAAAAAACAACGTCACAATTTGTTTCCGCTACTGGGGTTAATAATGTTGTTACAGACGGAAAAGTCGCCAACTCAGATTTCAAATACGTAAGATCTCATTTTTACGAATGGGGATTGAGTTACAACACGCGTTTATTGCAAAATAATAACTTGTTGCATGCCAAATACGGGTTGTCATTAATGTACAATAACCTAAGACCTACGGATAATAGAATTTTTGTAGATAACGGACAACAGACTGATTTAGTTGTCAACCCAAATACTCATGATGATTCACGTTTTAGAAACGTAAACCTAGTTATCCCAGTTCATTTAGAGCTTGATTTTACAAAACCAACACAGCGAGATGGTAAAACTTATTTCAGAACACATGAAAGTTTCCGCCTTGGTCTAGGAGGATATGTTGGTACCAACTTGAAATCTAAGCAATATATTAATTATGATGAGGCCGGTTATAAAGAAAGAACGGTTACCAAAGGCGATTTCAACACTTCAAATTTCATCTATGGATTAAGTGCATATCTCGGTTACGGATCAACTAGTTTGTATCTAAAATACGATTTGAATCCATTGTTTAGAAACAATGCAGTGAAACAAAATAATGTATCCTTAGGATTGCGTTTTGATTTTAATTAGAAATTGTTTTAGTTAGTTTCATATTTTGAAAAGCACTTTGAAAGAAGTGCTTTTTTTTAAAAATAAGCCATACCAATACCATTAATTATAAGTTATCGAATTATATGTTACTAATAGGAAGGATGACAGAAATTACAGTACCTTCATTTTTATTTGTTTTAATTTCAAATTTTCCGTTAAAGGTTTTTACTATTTCTTTACATATAAATATAGCTTGTCCTTGATCTTTTTTTTTTTTCTTTTTTTTAAATTGAAGTTTCTCTTGATGAATTGGATTTACTTCTTCGATATTTAGTCCATTTCCAAAATCACGAATAACAATGATATATTCATCATCAATTTTTTTTCCTAAAATAAGTACTTTCGCATAACTCTCTGAAAATTTCAAAGCGTTGTCGATTAATTCAAACAAAATATAAAAATAATAGTCTTTATTAATTTTTAAAATGACAGCATCGACATCGTACATAATTCTTTTTTCAGCGGTGCTATTAAATTTGGAAATTTTTTGTACGACTTCAAGGAAAATATTCAGAGATTCTGTGCAATCCTCTCTTAATGATATTGTGCACGTTGTTTTTAAGTTTTGATTTGATTTTAAATTTTGCATTTCTCTGTTTGCAATTTTTTTATTTAAAAAGGTTGAGTGCAATAAACGAACTCTATTTTCTATGTGTTTTGAGATAGAATTACCTTATTGGTTTTACATTTTTTCTGCAATTGTGGTATGTTTTTTATGTGCAAAGACAGGAATAATTTTAAAGTTGTGCCTTCATTTTCTTTTGAAACAATCGTGAAAACACCACTTGATTTTTTTACAATAGTTTTGCTCAAAAAGAGGCCTAATCCTAATCCTTGCTGCTCTCTTTCTTCACGATTGAACTGTTGAGCAGCACCAATTTTATTAAGTTCCTGTTCAGTGAAACCAATCCCGAAATCCTTGATCACTAATTCATAATATTCATCATTGAATTGTTTTCCAGTAACAATAATTATTTTTTCATTTGAGGAGAATTTTAAGGCATTGTCTATTAATTCAAAAAATATATACTGCAAATGCTCCTCACTGATTTTAATCGTAGCTTTATCAATTTCAAAACTGATTCTTCTTTCTTGATCTTCGTGAATTTTAAAAATCTTTTCTTTTGTTTTTAAAAATGAACTCAATATTTCAGAACTTGAATTGTCATTAAATTCAACGGAATTGTTTGTAAGATTTTGATAAAGAATTATATTTTGCAAGGTTCTATTTAATCGCTCACCTGATAATTTAATCGATTCAAAAAATGCAGCTATTTCTTTTTTCTCTAGTTTCTCCAGTTTTTCTTGATTTTCAATTAAAAGCTCAATTGGTCCTAAAATTCCATTTAGTGGTGTATTAATTTCATGTAAAAAAACCTTTTTTTGACCCAGATATAAATTACTATGAGAATTCTTTATTTTTTCAAATCGTTCTAACTTTGATTCTATAATAGATAGTAATTCTTTTATTTTGAATGGTTTAGCGATATAGTCATCAGCGCCTTCCAATAAACACTTCCTCATTAGATTGCTTTCTTTTTTTGCAGTCAAAAAGATAAAGGGTATAGTGTTCAAAGAATTAATATCTTTTATTATTTCAAGTAATGTACTGCCATCCATAACCGGCATCATTATGTCACAGATAATTAAGTCTGGTGTCCAATATTCTAATAAGTCTAATGCTTCTTGACCATTTGCTGCTGCTTGAACAGCATAGTTTTTTAACTCTAGCAGTTCAGTAGTATTATATCTAATGTTTAACTCATCATCAATTAACAGTATTTTCTTTTTTATCATTTATTTATTATTTTCCTGGGTCGCTAATAGCTTTGATGTTTTGCCGTTGGGTAGCGGTGGTTGAGAAACTCCTGACCTATACCGAGTAACCAAAAATAAATTTTAATCGCGTCCTATCTTGCTGTAATACTATTAATTAAAAATAAAAAAGTAATGATTTAAAGTATCAATGATTATTTTTGTAAAATGATTAAAGATAAAATTAAAATAGTTTTGGTTGAAGATGATTCAACCTTAGGTGCACTACTTACTGAAGTGTTGACATTTAATGGTTTTGAAGTCGTATGGTTTTTAGATGGAGCGGGTGCTCTAGTTTACCTTCAAAAAAATATTCCTGATATAATTATTAGTGATTTTATGATGCCTAATATAGACGGTGAGGAATTATTCCTAAAAATTAAGAAGGATAAAAAATTTAGAGGAGTTCCTTTTATCATTGTCACAGCGAATATGGAGGAGGGAGTTAAGTACAAACATCTAAAAAACGGAGTTAATGATTACATCTTAAAGCCTTTTAAAGCTGGTGAATTGATATTAAAGATTAAGAATGTGATAGAGTTTAAGAAAGAAATTGAAAAAAAAATATTTCCTGATCCTTTTAGCAAAGTGACGATTAAATTATCTGAAAAAGATTTTATTACGTCTGTTAATTCGATACTTTGTGATAATCTACGAAAGAAGATTGACATAGATGATTTAGCAAAAAAATTATATATTAGTCGATCGACTTTAGATAAAAAAATTAGAAAACACAGCAATAAAAATATTAGCCAATACATAAGGGAATTTAAACTAGACTATGCTGTTCGACTTATTGATCGCGGTGAAAGGAATATCCAATTTTTAACAGATGAAACTGGATTTAGTTCGTTATCTTACTTTTCACTTTCTTTTAAAGGATATGTGCAAATGAGCCCTTCTCAGTATATTAAATCTTTAAATAGCACCAAATAATTTTCATCAATAAGATTTGACTTTTTACAATACTATTACATTTTTATACTTATCAGTAAAAAGATTCTAATTTTTACTGTGATCTTTTATTTTAGTCTTAATTTAATAGAACTTTATATGAAATTGAGACCTTCAGAGCAAAATTGGATCGAGTTAGAAATTGAATTCAATAAGAATATTGATAAGTTATTCAGTCAAGGAATTTTATTTTTAGTTATTTATTTTGTACTGCTGTTTTTAGCGCTCACTGGTTTAGCTTTTTTAAATTAGTATTCGAATTTTTTGTTATTCGAAATAATGATGTTTTTTACGTTAGTTGTTATTTTGTCACTACGAGTATTTTTTTGTGGGATATTGAAATTATTTTCAGGTCGATAGTGAATCTTCTTCAGAATAAATTTTTAAACTAGATTTCTGTTTTTGTTCTGTTTTGCAAATTTGTTTTTTCTCCTTACTGATTTA
>CAZMHK010000176.1:0-4841 GCA_964566045.1 uncultured Flavobacterium sp. | reverse complement strand
AGAAAACAGCAGAAGTTGTTGGTATAATTTACTGCAACCCAATGGAAACTCTTATTCACCAAAAGGTGTGCAAAAGTAACACATTAATCTTAAACCACAAAACTTTACGCAAAAGTTAATCATTTGACTATCAGGAGCGAATATATTGGCTTATTTTGCGGAGAAAGTTCCCGCTTTCCGCTCTATCTTTTACAGTACTTTCCGTTCGCTGCGGCGAACTGCAAGCCCTGCAAAAGGATGCCACTGCAATCGGGGCTATTGAGGAAATAAGGGCATTTTTGGAATAAAAAAACCCGATACAAAATGGTATCGGGTAATTCTTTGATGGAGAAATTATAAATTAATGACTAACATTTTCAAAATCATTCGGATTATGCTTATACTTAAACATAATTGCAAAAGCTATAGCAATAACAAAGGCATAAGCAGCAAAAGAAAACCAAACTTGAGGCCACTCAACTTTATTACTTACAGTGAAATAACTCACAGTTCTACCTGCTAACTCACCACCCAAAATTGCTCCAATACCGTTTGTCATCAACATAAATAAGCCTTGAGCACTAGACCTTATTTTACTATCTGTTTCTTTCTCTACAAATAAAGACCCTGAAATATTGAAGAAATCAAAAGCCATTCCGTAAACAATCATTGACAAAATTAAGAATACAACGCCCGAACCTGGATTACCTATGCCAAAAAAGGCAAATCTCAAAACCCATGCTATCATACTAAAAATCATAACTTGCTTTATTCCAAACCTCTTTAAAAAAAATGGTATTGTTAAAATAAATAGAGTTTCTGAAATTTGAGATAGTGAGATAATTAAGACCGAATGATCAACACCAAAAGTCCCCTTATATTGAGGATTGGAACCAAAATCTCGAATAAATGTATCACCAAACATATTTGTAATCTGCAAAGCTGCACCTAGTAACATTGCAAAAACAAAAAATATTGCCATTTTCTTTTGTTTGAAAAGAACAAAACTATCTAGACCAAACTTACTAGTCAGAGATTGACTACTATTCTTATTTTCTGCTGGTACATTTGGTAATGTGAAACAGAATAGACCAGTAATAATCATTGCAACAGATGCGAATACAAATTGATTTGTATCCGACTTCCAATCCGTAAGATCTGTAATCCACATTGCAAGAATAAAACCAACAGTTCCCCAAACTCGAATAGGTGTAAAAGTTTTTTGAACATCAAAATTATACTTATTCAAAACCGCATAACTAACCGAATTATTTAATGCGATTGTAGGCATATAAAAACAACTTGTCGCAAAAATTATCCAATACATTTCTGTGGAATTCGTAGCTTTAGTTGCAAAAAAAATAGCAATACCAGCTATTATGTGCGCAAATCCTAAAACTTTTTGTGCACTAAAATATTTATCCGCTATAATACCTAATAAAGGAGGCATAAATAAACTTGCCCATCCCATTGATCCATAGGTTCTACCTATTGACAAACCAATACTTCCCCCTTCAATTGGACCAAAAACTTGCCCCATATACCCTCCTAAAGATATCAACCAAATTCCCCAAACAAAGAATTGAAAGAAATTCATTATGGTCAGTCTTAATTTTATATTCATGATATAAATTGTATTTAAAAAAATTTACAAGGCGTAAATCTACCATTAAAAATGAAATCTGCAAATAATTAAATGTTTTTAGTACGCTGTGCTACCAAATCTAAAACAACTGCAAATTGCTGCTCACGTGTCATAGCAGAATTATCTACCGCTATCGCATCATCAGCCATTACTAAAGGCGAATCGTCTCTGTGTGTATCGATATAATCGCGCTCTTCTACATTTTTAAGCACCTCTTCGTAAGTTACTGCATCACCTTTTGCTACCAACTCATCAAAACGTCTTTGCGCACGAGTAGTCGCGCTAGCAGTCATAAACACTTTCAGTTCTGCATCCGGAAAAACAACCGTACCAATATCACGACCGTCCATAACGATGCCTTTATTTTTACCCATTTCTTTTTGTTGCTCGACCAACTTGGCTCGAACTTCGGAAACTTCAGCAATTTTGCTCACAAAATTTGACACTTCTATGGTTCTGATTTCCTTTTCTACAAGTACGCCATTCAAATACATTTCAGCAAAACCCAAAGCGGGATTAAACTGAAACTGTAATGAAATTTTTGGCAAATCATTCACAAGAGCAGCAACATCAAATCGAGCAGTTGTGATGTATTCTTTTTGCATCGCGTAATAAGTCACCGCACGATACATAGCACCCGTATCGACATATACGTATCCCAAATGTTGCGCCAACTGTTTGGCCAAGGTGCTTTTTCCCGTTGATGAAAAGCCATCAATAGCAATTGTAATTTTATTTGTCAAAATAATTTATTTATTGATTGTTGAAACGATTGTATTATTCTTGAAAGTTGATGGAGAGTCCAAAAAGACTCGTGTTTCCCGCAAGCGTATATCTTGAGTAGGAATAATTGAACTTGAGTTTGTTTAATTTGAGTCCAAAACCTACTGATAATCCCGAAAAATTACGCTGCTCTACAATTCGCAGCTCCTCGGCTCGCCTAAAATTGTATCCCAAACGCAGGTTGAAACCTCGATTAGGAAATAACTCTACCCCAGCGATTACGTGTCTTAATGCGTTGTTTACAAATGAAATTTTTTCAGGAGTTGCTGTTCCATCAAATGATTGTTTCGCTCTTGCAGGGTTTGAAAAAGAAACATTCCACTGTTGTAAATTCTCTAACGTCAAATGCCAGCGTATTGGAACATTTTCTAATTCTTGTGAAACTCCAACTAAAATTTCTAATGGCAACTTTTCTCGAATACCATTATAGGTTGAAAATTGAGTACCTATATTTCTTATGGCTAACGCCCAATTTACATCATTGCGTTCGTCAATATACAAAGCTCCCAAATCTAAAGCGCCACCAAATGATTGGTAGGTTTCTAAACTTGAAGAAATTAATTTAGCACTGGCGCCAATATGCAAATCGGTATAGGGAACGTTATACGCGTAACCCATTGAAAGCGCTACTTCGCTACCCGAAAACGACTCTGTTGGTTGACCTTGTTCATCATAACCTTCAAAACTACCGTAATTGATGTAATTAATACCCGCTTGAAAAGTTTGAATATGCCTGTCATACGTGTAGGCGTACGATGCGGTACCATAAGTAAGTTCTCCAAAATAACTTCCGTAATTTATGGCTAACTGATTGTGCATTTCTGGATTAATTGTGGCAGGATTGTAATGCGCCTGATTGACATCGTTATCATAAATAGTCAATACTTTACCACCCAATGCTGCTTGTCTTGGCGAAGCTACTAAGTTTAAAAATTGATATACTGTTTGACCACCTATCTGCCCGATGGATGCGCTGCCGTAGAGTAACAAACTGGATATCATTAATTTTTTAAACATGTCTTAGGAGCGCAAAAGTACAAAAATGATAACGCTTGTGCGAAGATATTATTTTTTAGAAAAAGAAAAGTTTAAAATGATACAATTCAGTCTTTAAAATCGACAGTTGAGTAGGCTTTGTTTTGCAGCGAATTATCCTCACGCTACTTTTGACATGAAATTAAAACCTAAAACTCAACGACCATGAAAAAATTACTTATCAGCAGTTTATTACTTTTAGCAACAGTAGCGACGCAAGCGCAAATGGATGACAAATTTTACTATCCTAAAAAAGCAAAAACAATCACAATTGATTCTTTACAATTCAAGGAGCAAAATTATTATGTAGAAAACGACACTATTAATACTGTTGTTTTATCGCCAAAACAAAAAGCAAAGCAAGCAGTTATACTTTATTTTCAAGGTGCAGGAGGCAATTGTACGAATTATGCAGGCTATGTAAAACCTTTGGTAAATGACGGATATACCGTTATCATGATCAGCATGAGAGGATACGGAAAATCAAGTGGTAAACCCACACACCTCAACATTGCAGCTGATGCTCAAACTGTTTTTAATGAAATTCAAAAGAATGCAGACTTTAAAAACAAAAAAATCATCATTTACGGCGCATCAATGGGAACACAAGTTGCGGTGAATTTAACCAAAAACAACCAAGATAAAATTAGCGGATTAATTGTAGATGGCGTTATAAGCTCCTTTACAGAAATTGCGGTAAGTAAAACTCCCGAAGCACAACATCAAATGATTCGTACCTATGTAACTTCGCCTTATTCTGCTGCAGAAGATATCAAAAGCATACAATCAGTGCCTGTTTTGTTTATCCATTCAAAAACCGACAAAGACGTTCCTTTCAGCCAATGCGAAACGGTGTACAGCAACAGCAAATCAAAAAAAGAGCTGTGGATTTACGAAGGCGATCACCTACAAGCGCCAAAACTTTATCCTTCCCTTTTGGTTCAAAAAACAAATGCCCTTTTGCAGTTGTAGAATGAAGTTTATTTTAATAAAAAAAATCCAAATTCAACACGCTTTTTACTAGCTGTCGAATTTGGATTTTAAACTTTTAAATGAATACTTTTTTACAACGTCTTGGCATTTTTAACTTTCTGATCGGTCAAAGCAAACTCAAGAACTTCGCTCATTTCCTTCACGTAATGAAAGGTTAATCCTTGCAAATATTCTGGCTTGATCTCGTCAATATCGTTTTTGTTTTCGTGACACAAAATGATTTCTTTGATGTTAGCTCTTTTGGCAGCCAAAATCTTTTCTTTGATTCCGCCTACAGGCAATACTTTGCCACGAAGTGTAATTTCGCCTGTCATTGCTAAATTTTTCTTTACTCTTTTTTGAGTAAATAAAGAGACCAACGAAGTTAACATTGCGATACCAGCACTTGGTCCGTCCTTAGGTGTTG
>CAZMHK010000175.1:0-4870 GCA_964566045.1 uncultured Flavobacterium sp. | reverse complement strand
TTTCATAATACGTTGTGATTTTTTTTGGTTTAAATAGAATTTGTTTGCAAGATATATATCTTTTAACAAAACATTAGTATCAAATTTTGATTTTTTTCTGATTTTAACAATTCTATCGTTATCGTGACTTGTTTTGTATATTGAAAACCTATTTTAAAATGGTATATTTGCCAACTTTTAGTAATAAACCACCTTTTCTTTTTTTGTAAAGTGGTTTAAAACAGTAAAGTCAATTAATGGCATTGCTAGTAAAAAGTGGCAAGTCTCTTTATAATAGAAAAAGTATTTACACATGAAAGCAGGAATTGTAGGGTTACCTAATGTTGGAAAATCAACTTTGTTTAATTGTTTGTCAAACGCAAAAGCGCAAAGTGCTAACTTTCCTTTTTGTACCATTGAACCAAATATTGGTGTGGTAAACGTTCCCGATCCAAGAATTAACCAACTAGAAGAATTGGTCAAGCCAGAGCGCGTAATAATGGCGACTGTAGATATTGTTGATATTGCAGGTTTAGTAAAAGGAGCAAGTAAAGGCGAGGGTTTAGGAAATCAATTTCTTGGAAATATTAGAGAGTGTAATGCCATTATTCACGTTTTACGTTGTTTTGATAACGATAATATTGTACACGTAGATGGCAATGTAAACCCAATTCGCGACAAAGAAACTATTGATATCGAGTTGCAGTTAAAAGATTTAGAAACAGTTGAAAAGCGTTTAGAAAAAGTAAATCGTGCTGCAAAAACAGGGAACAAAGAAGCGCAAACTGAAAAAGCACTTTTAGACCGTATTAAAGAGGCTTTGCTTCAAGCAAAATCCGCACGTACTATCGTTCCTCAAAGCAATGACGAAGAGGTTTTGATGGAAGCTTTTCAATTGATCACTGCAAAACCAGTATTGTATGTTTGCAATGTTGATGAGAATTCAGCTGTAAACGGAAACAAATATGTAGACCAAGTAAAAGAATTGGTTAAAGATGAAGATGCCGAGGTAATTATTCTTTCAGTAGGAGCCGAGGCTGATATTACCGAATTAGAAAGCTACGAAGAACGTCAAGTTTTCCTTGAAGATATGGGGCTTGAAGAGCCGGGAGCATCTGTTTTGATTCGTGCCGCGTACAAGTTGCTAAAACAACAAACTTATTTCACTGCAGGAGTAAAAGAGGTTCGTGCATGGACCATCAATATTGGTTCAACTGCACCGCAAGCAGCAGGAGTAATTCACACTGATTTCGAAAAAGGATTCATCCGTGCCGAGGTGATTTCTTATGAGGATTATGTAACTTATGGTTCAGAAGCTAAATGTAAAGAAGCTGGGAAATTTAAAGTTGAAGGTAAAGAATATGTTGTAAAAGATGGTGACGTAATGCACTTTAGATTTAACGTCTAGTTTTTAGTTAGTCAAAAGTCGAAAGTCAAAAGTTGCAAGTCAAAATAGAAAAGTCGAAAGTTAGAAATAGCTTTCGATTTTTTTTTGAACCCAATCCCGCTTTCCGCTTCAAGATTTTCAGCTAAAGTCACTTTTTCTAAGCCCTAAAAGGAGCTTCCGGTGGTCGCTCTTTTAGTGCAAGAAAAAATAGTGACTTTATCTAAAAATGCTTTCCGCTGCAATCGGGGGTAATTTTGTAATCTTTCTAAGTCCGATTCAATTAAAAATTGTAAATTCACTTTAATTTTAAGTGGTTCAAATGAAGCAATTTCTGTTAATAGCAATATTTTTCCTTGTTTTTTCTTGTAAAAAAGCAAATTTTCCAGTAGATGATAATGTTTTGTATTACGAGCAACCACAGCCAATTCATGATGCTGAATTGTCTCAAATTCCATTTAAGTTTAGAGGCTCTTTTGTAAATTCAGACTCTGTACGCTTAACGATTTCTGAAAAAATGATTCGTAGAGAATTTGATAGAATATTTAGAATTCATAAAACTGAGTTGGATTCTTTAAAAAAAGAATTCGATCTGAAGAACGACAAATACTTTTTCAAAGGCGATAACCGTGCTTTTATTTCCAAAAACATTGGCGATTCTATTGAGTTTTCTCACACGGAAATGGATACTGTTTTTGTTTTCTCAAACACACAAAAAGCAAAAAGATTTAATGGAAAATTAGTACTGAACTACAAGGATTCATTGTACTGGGCAGTAAATACTATTGACTTAGCAAAAAATGTGCTGCACCGGAAAACATTAGGCACCCAAGACGATGTTAGACGAATGGATTCACTAACTCAAAGAAAATCAATTCTCATTGATTCTTTAACGTACTTGTCAAAACCAACAAGAAATCAATTTAAAACCTTCATTAACTTAAAACGGTCACAGTCAAACGAAGTGTTTAAGAAAATCAAATAATTAAAAGTTACTTTATTCATATACAAACCAATCCCATGAAAATAATCGCTTTCGGCGCTAGCAACAGTAAAAACTCAATTAACAAACACTTAGCAACTTACGCAGCAAGTTTGTTTGGTGCAACTGAAGTACAAGTTATAGATTTAAACGATTATCAAATGCCGCTTTTTAGCGTTGATTTAGAAGCCGAAATTGGGCAGCATGAATTGGCTAAAGCCTTTTTACAAACGCTTTCGACAGCTGATTTGTTGGTGGTTTCAATGGCGGAGCACAATGGCAATTATTCGGCGGCCTTCAAGAATATTTGCGATTGGTGTTCTCGAATTACTCCCAAAGTTTTTCAAGACAAACCCATGCTATTGCTAGCTACTTCGCCGGGAGCACGCGGTGGTGCTTCGGTTTTAGAAATTGCCAAAAATGCTTTTCCGCGTTATGGAGCTGATGTGAAAGCAACTTTTTCGTTACCTAGTTTTAATGATAATTTCGATCTTGAAAAAGGCGTGATTACAAATGAAGAATTGGATGCGGAATTGAGAAAATTGATTGCTCTATTTTAATTGCCAAATATTGGCTAAATAGCAAAAAAAATACACTCGTCTCATTACCCCCGACAGCAGTGGCATCCTTGTGACGGTGGTATTTATGCCGGCACAAGATACAGCGAATGGCGGGAGCGAGTGTTTTGAAAAGAGGATTTTTGTGGTTATAAATAAAAAAAGCAAGACTTTTATGGCGCAGTAAATTCTGATTTAGTTTTTAAAATTATTGGTGGGTTTCCGTTGTCAATATCATTTTTAATAACTTTGCCTGCATCTACTTTTTATATAGTTTGAGATGCATTATATTAGCGCTTTCGAGGGCTAGGCGGATAGCGAAGGCCTAACTGAACGAAGTTAAAATCCACAATTTTTACCATGTCCAATCAAAATCAATATACCGAAGATAATATTCGGTCACTCGACTGGAAAGAGCACATTCGTATGCGTCCCGGGATGTATATCGGGAAATTAGGTGATGGCTCCTCGCCAGATGACGGTATTTATATTTTATTAAAAGAAGTTCTTGACAACTGTATCGATGAGTTTGTCATGGGTTCGGGCAAAACGATTGAGGTGACTATTCGCGACAAAACGGTTTCGGTACGTGATTACGGCCGCGGAATTCCGTTGGGTAAGGTCGTTGATGTGGTTTCGAAAATGAATACGGGTGGTAAATACGACTCTAAAGCGTTCCAGAAATCAGTAGGTTTGAACGGTGTGGGTACAAAGGCTGTCAATGCGTTATCGAATTATTTTAGGGTAGAATCAGTTCGAGATGACAAGCAAAAAGCTGCTGAGTTTTCGGCTGGAAATTTGGTCCTCGAAGAAGATATTATTGATACCACAAAGCGTAAAGGAACCAAAGTAACTTTTACGCCTGATGAAACTATTTTTAAAAATTATAAATTCCGTTTGGAATATGTGATCAAAATGGTCAAAAACTATTGTTACTTAAACAATGGTTTGACTATTATTTTTAACGGTGAAAAATACATTTCGGAAAACGGACTTCGCGATTTATTAGAAGAAACAATCAGTGTCGAAGACCAAGAATACCCGATCATTCACCTCAAGGAGCATGATATCGAAATTGCGCTTACCCACAGTAAAACGCAATATAGTGAGGAATACCACTCGTTTGTAAATGGGCAAAACACCACACAAGGAGGGACGCACTTGGCAGCTTATCGCGAAGCTATTGTGAAAACAATTCGCGAGTTTTACAACAAAAACTTTGAAGCATCGGATGTTCGAAAATCGATTGTGAGTGCTATTAGTATTAAGGTAATGGAACCGGTATTTGAGTCGCAGACGAAAACCAAATTGGGTTCCACAGATATGGGATCAGATGATGGTACGCCGCCAGTTTCAGTTCGTACGTTTGTAAACGATTTTATCAAAAATAAATTAGATAACTATTTACATAAAAATCCACCCACTGCAGAGGCATTATTGCGTAAAATTTTGCAGGCAGAGCGTGAGCGCAAAGAATTATCTGGAATTAGAAAACTAGCCACAGATCGTGCTAAAAAAGCCAATCTACACAATAAAAAATTAAGAGATTGCCGTGCGCACTTGCCCGACACTAAAAATCCTAGAAACTTAGAGAGTACACTTTTTATTACTGAGGGAGATTCGGCTTCGGGATCTATTACCAAGTCGCGTGATGTAAATACACAAGCCGTATTTAGTTTGCGAGGAAAGCCGCTGAACTCATACGGAATGAGTAAAAAAATTGTGTACGAAAACGAAGAATTCAACTTGCTGCAAGCTGCTTTGGATATTGAGGATGGTCTCGAAAAGTTGCGTTACAACAACATTGTAATCGCTACAGATGCCGATGTCGATGGAATGCACATTCGATTATTATTGATTACCTTTTTCTTGCAATTTTTCCCCGAATTAATCAAAGAAGGGCATTTGTATATTTTGCAAACGCCACTTTTCAGGGTTCGAAACAAGAAAGAAACCATTTATTGTTAC
>CAZMHK010000174.1:0-4920 GCA_964566045.1 uncultured Flavobacterium sp. | reverse complement strand
TAGTTCGACATTTTCATGCTATACTTTTCAAATTTTCTATTTTACATAATATAAATTATAGTTCAATTACTAGTACCTAAATTTAAGATAAAAAAAAGCGAAAATGATTTACATTTTCGCTAATTGTTATAAACTATAAGATGTAAAAAATTATTTAATTTCATGTTTTAGACTACTGTAGCCGTACCATGTAACAACAGCTAAGCAGATTAATGGTAAAATAAATGAAAAATTTACTTCAGGAATAAAACCAAATAATTGAATGTCATTAAATCCTGATCCGCCCAAATCTAAAATACTACCTTGCATAACTGGCATTAATGCGCCACCTACAATAGCCATTACTAAACCAGCTGATCCAATTTTTGCTTCGTCGCCCATATCCTTTAATGCAATTCCGTAAATAGTTGGAAACATAATTGACATAAAAATTGAAATACAAACTAAGGCTATCAATCCTGGCATTCCTTGTAATACAATAGTTCCTGCAGCACAAATAACGCCGCCTAAACCAAAAACCATTAATATTTTTGAAGGATTGATGGTTTTCATTAATCCGGTTCCAATCCATCTCCCTAAAAGAAATAAAATCATCGCTGCAATATTGTAATATGTTGCCGTTAATTGTAATCCAAAAGTTGAATTTACATTGTCTACATATTGAAAAATAAAGGTCCAACACATAATTTGAGCCCCTACATAAAATGCTTGAGCGACAACACCGTATTTGTAATTTTTATTTGCAAAAAGTTTTTTAAACGATTCTTTCACAGACATTTTATCTTCTTGTGCTGTTTTTGGCATTTTTGTCAATAAAATAATAATTAAAATTGCTAGCACAAAAATTCCTAAACCAATATAAGGAATACTGATGATATCCAAATCGTTTTCGCGAATGCTAGCTAATTCAGTTGCTGATAATGCATTATATGCCTCAGTAGTATAATCATCAGATTTTATTTCTTTTATTACTAAAAACTGAGCCATAACAAGTCCTGTTATGGCACCTATTGGATTAAATGCTTGCGCTAAATTCAAACGTTGTGTAGCTGTTTCTTTATTTCCTAAAAATAAAATTAAGGGATTAGAAGTGGTTTCCAAAAAAGCCAATCCGCAAGTAATTACCCATAATGATACTAAGAAAAAAGTATAACTCTGATAATGTGCTGCCGGATAAAACAAAAAAGCTCCCGTTGCATAAAGCAAAAGTCCGAGTACGATTCCGGATTTGTAACTGTACTTTCTAATAAATAATGCTGCGGGTAAAGCCATGAAGAAATAACCAAAATAAAACGCAAATTGTACTAGCGAAGCTTGCGTGTTTGAGAGTTCGGGCATTACTTTTTTAAAAGTTGAAACCATTGGTGTCGTTAAATCATTGGCAATACCCCATAATGCAAATAATATGGTAATGATGATAAATTGAAAAGCAAATTCTTTACTAACAACTGGAATTTTTTTAAATTGATTCATTTTTGGTTGGTTTAAAAGATTTTTTTAAAGTGGCTTGAAGTTCTGGCTGTTGGTTTTCTATTGGCTCAAATCCAGATAAAAATTCAGTAATTTGAGCAGGTTCAATTACAGGGTTTGCTCCTTCAAATTGTGCCACAATTGCACCAACAGCACTTGCATAATTCAAAGCATATTGAGGATTCTTGCCCTGTAGTAAATTGATAGTTAATGCTGCTAAAAATGAATCACCAGAACCCACCGTATCAACTACATGAACTTTAAATCCGCAATTGTGGTAAAATTGATTGTCGTAGTATAAAACCGCTCCATGCGAACCTAGCGTAACACAAACTGTTTTGGTATTTGTTTTTTTAGCAATGAATCGAATGTTTTGTTCTAACGACTTGATGTTGGACTGTAAATCTTCGCAAATCTCATTAAGTTCGTCATCATTAAACTTGATTAAATCTGCAGCCAGCATCAAATCAAAAACATTTTTTTTGGTATAATGAGGCACTCTCAAATTCACATCAAAAATTTTATATTTTGCAACTTCAAGTAGCTTTTCAAGCGTATTTCTGGATACTAAATCTCTTGTCGCTAAACTTCCGTACACGAAAAAATCTGCCTGTTTTACGATAGCAATACTTTCATCAGTAATACTAATTTTATCCCATGCCGCTGGATAATTGATATCATATGAGGCATTTCCTTTTTCATTCAAAATTACGTTGACCAATCCCGTTGGATACGTTTCATTAACTTGAATTGTACTCGTTTTAATTCCAGATTCATCAAGATATTGAACTAATTCTTTTCCATTTGAATCAGCTCCTACTCCACTTATCATGGTAACTTCACCTCCTAAAGCTTGAAGTCGTGATGCTACATTTAAAGGTGCTCCACCAATTTTTTTATGTTCTAAGAAAACATCAAAAAGGATTTCTCCAAAGCATACTCCGTTTAATTTCTTTTTCATTGTTATTGATTATGGTGTCAAAAAGAAGTTTTAATCCTTTTTCACAGTTAATTTATTTTGAATAATGTTTTGCTACCATTTTTTTCATAAAAGCGAGGCTTCCTTTGGCTAAATCTTCTGAATTATATTTAGATGGTCTCCACAAAGAGGTTGGACCAACTAACTCTTTAATTTGTGATGAAAAATTCTCTAAAACAAGTGGCCCTTGGTAATTTATGGTTGCTAATGCGTCAAAAAAACTATCCCAATGTACATTTCCCTCGCCTGTCATACCTCGATCACTTTCTGTAATATGAATGTGTTTTAAATTTTTTCCTGCAGTAATAATCGGATCATAAAAGTTACATTCTTCAATATTCATATGAAAAGTATCTAAATGTAAACCAATGTTGGGCATTGCAATATTCTCAATCATCTGCAATACTTCATCAGCAGAAGTAAACACGTAGCTCTCGTACCGATTGATTGGTTCTGGAGCAATGGTTATATTTTGCCTTTGAGCATAAGAAGCCACTTCTGTAAAAACTTGATGAATGACTGTTTTTTCTTCTTTTGTACAAGTTTTTCCAGTAAAAACTCCAATTGCAGAATGAAGTACACCACCCAAAAAATCTCCATCCATCTCGGCTACTTTGTCTAGTGCAGCTTTTATAATTTTTGTTGCTGCTTCTGGTTGTGAAGGCAGGTGGCAATTGGCTGGTAAATTCAAGGTGCAACGTCCTAAAAGGTTATTGTCATCCAGTATTTTTTTTGTTTTTTTTGCATCAAATTCCAACGTAGCTGGTAAGATAATTTCGAGCATATCAAAGCCATATTCAGCTGTTTTTTGAATAGCATATTGACCGCCACTTTCACTCCAAACGGGGATAAATGATAAAATTGTTGTTCCAAAAATTGGCATAGTTTTTAGTTTAAAGTTTTGAATTAAAATAACCACCATTCCGTTCGAACTCCAATGTAGGAACCCCAACGTTTTTGGTTTAATTGTAAAAAAGGAGAATAATTATTTTTGCTAGCGTAATCGTTGTAGTGCGCCAATGTGGCAATGAATCGGATGTGCGGACGGCTCCAAGGATCTCTTTTTCCCAAAGGAACAATCGTAGGCACGAGAGAAAATTTCCACATATTAGCCTCCGGATTAGTGCCGTCTTTTCTCACTGAATAATGCACTTCTTCAATTAAGTGCAACCAATTCGTCACATAATAAAAACTTCGGAAACCTAGTGCCAAATCTGTTTTTTGATTGAAGAGCTGAGTTCCGTTAAAATAGGTATCAGTATTAGAACTCGATGATCCACCTTTGCTTTTGGTATACACTCCATATCCATTGAAGCTAAACTTTTTAGAGAGATTCAACAAAAAATGTTCGACCATTGTAAATGAATAGGCACTGCTATATTTACCGTTTTCATCAGGTGCACCGTATGTAGCCCAAGTAAAAGTATTACCGTTATCGCCTCCATTTGCAATGCCGGTACCGTAACGAACTGATAATTGATTGAATGAACCGGGCAAAGCAGTTTTGAAAGCACTGTTGTATTTAATTCCTGCGACCCAACCATTATCTGAAGGGAAGTTTTTAGATGCATTTTTTGAGTTAGCAGCCACATAATGATACTCTCCCAAAAGTTTAATTATATTGTTGTTTTTCAAATAAAAACTGTGTTCGCCTATCCAAACCATACGCTGACGAATGGCAGGATTAGTTGCTCCTGCAACAGTTATTTCGTAATTATAAGGGTAAACATTAGTCGAATCTGATGAAGCAGGCATCAAGAGCGTCAGTTCCGTATTTTTATGACTCACACCAAAACCCTGTGCGGAATGATCATCAAAGTAAAAGTAATCACTAATATGAACGTCATCATAACGTCGAAAACGAGATCCTGCCCAAGCTGACCATTTGCTGCCCATAATATTTCTGGCCTCAACGTAAGCCTCAGGTAAAATAAAAGTGAGACCGTTATTAGAACGAGAACTTACATTACCAACAAACTGTCCGTTGGCAGCGTACATTCCTAATCGCATTTGAAAAGTGACATTGGTACTATCTTTTCCGTCAATTTTAGGAGTAAAATGAATTGCTGGCAAAATATCGATGTAGTCTGATTGTTCGAGACGTCCTCCTAATGAACCTTGACCAGACAGATTAAATGGTTTCCACATTGTTCCTTCTCCATTCGGCGATAACCCAACTCCAATTCGACCCGTAGTACCTAATGAAAAATTAGAATTCGTTATCACTACTTGCGCCGTTCCAGAAAAGGCAAATGTTAAGTTAAAAAACAAAAATAGGACTGAAATCGATTGCGAAAAATGTTTTTTTTGGATCATCGTGGTTCTAGATGGAGCTTTAGTTAATAGGCTATTTTTAATATATATTTTCAGAATTGTTATAGTTGCTATACATCAAAATTGAATTGTTTAAGTAGCATTTGTTATTGAAATTATTAAACGTCAAAATGATTTTTAATTTTTCAAATATATTA
>CAZMHK010000173.1:0-4981 GCA_964566045.1 uncultured Flavobacterium sp. | reverse complement strand
CGATGTCCAAAAAATAAAATTCAAATGAATTTCAGTAAAACTCCAAATAAATTCATTCTTTGGTTTTTAAATAAGCCCCTAGTTGTCAGTTTTTCTGTATTTCTGTTTTTATCCATTTTAGTTTTAACATTATTTGACCAACAATCTAAATTAACCCAAGAAAAGCAACATCATGATATGCAAATTATTTTGGAATCGATACACCAAAACATAGAGCAATCATTAAAAAATTACTACACTACAACGCTTACGCTAGCTTTAACCATTGATGACCAAGGAAAGCCAAAAGATTTTGAAAAGGTAAGCAAAAGTCTTATTCAATCCAATCAATCGATCTTTTGTGCGCAACTAGTGCCCAATGGAGTTATAAAATATTTATATCCATTACGAGAAAACGAAGCAGCTCTGAACTTAAATATTTTGACCGATCCTTACCTTAAAAATGAAGCGCTTCATTCAATAGCTACACGTAAAATGTATTATGCAGGTCCTTTGAAACTTAAGCAAGGTGGATTGGGCATTGTAGGTCGTTTTCCGATTTTCTTGAAAAATAAATTTTGGGGATTTTCTGCTGTTGTTATAAAACTTGACACTTTTTTAGATGCAGCAGGTGTTAAAAATATTGATACTTCTAAGTATTATTTTCAATTTTCAAAGTACGATATCAACCTAAAGAAAGAAATTTTTTACTTATCAAAAGTCCCTGTGGATTTTTCAAAACAGTACCACCTGTCGACAAAGATTACAGATGGTAACTGGAGGATACATTTAATTTCAAAAAATAATAATGTCCCATACGGCCAAATTCCAATTCAAAGTGTAATAGGAATTGTATTTGCTGCCCTTTTAAGTTTCATGGTTTACCGCTTGATTCAATTACCTCTTAAACTTCGAAAATTAGTTCGCATCCAAGCTACTAAGTTGATGGATTCAGAAATAAAATTCCAATCTATATTTGACCAAGCAGCACTTGGTTTTGCTCATGTTCATGCCGAAAGTGGGAAATTTATTGAAATCAACAATCACTTCTGTCAACTCCTTGGATATTCGCAAGCGGAAATGAAAACTAAAAATTTTCAAACCATTACACATCCTGATGATTTAGAAAGTGATCTAAAACAGTTGAATAAACTGTTGAGTGGCGAGCTTAATCAGTATTCAGTTGAAAAGAGGTATTTTACAAAAACTAATGCGGTGATTTGGGTAAAGCTGACTGTTTCTCCTTTACTAAAAAATAATAAAAAACTGACCTCCGTAATTTCTATAGTAGAGGATATCACATTGCAAAAAAATAATGAAAAGTTAATTAAAAAAAATGAAAAGAGATTTAAAAGTTTATTCGAAGACAGCCCCTTGCCCTTTCGTGAAGAAGATTATTCAGATGTAAAAAAAATCTTAGAGGAGGCCAATTTGATGAAAATCAGCAAAAATGAAGTACTCAATTATTTTAAGCAACACCCTGAGTTTGTAGATCAATGCCACGATGCAATACAGGTCCTAAGCGCCAACAAAGCTTGTTTGCAGTTATACAAAGTGGCTAACCTTGCTGAACTTAAAATTGTAAAAAATAAATTATTTAATGATATCTCAAGAGCTGATTTCGAAAAAAATCTCGTTGCAATCACTCAAGAGCAAAAGCAATTTTTAATTCAAACCTTAATAAAAGACGCGGAAGCCAATTATCGTGAAATTGAGTTGCGATGGAATATTGTACAAGGTTATGAAAAAACATTTGAACGGGTAATTGTGTCTTTGGAAGATATCACAGACCGCTTAGCATCTGAAAATATTATTTTAACAACCAAACAAAAAGTAGAATCACTAATTAATACCATAGACGGAATTGTGTGGGAATGCGATGCAAGTACATTATCGTTTAATTTTATAAGTGAGAAAGTAGAGCATATTCTCGGATACACTGCAAAAGAATGGCTTGATGATCCCCATTTTTGGTGCAATCACATTTACCATGAAGATGCGCAATGGGTCAAAGACTATTGCTCAACAAAAACACAAAAAGGTGAAGACCATGACTTTGAATATCGTATGATAGCAAAAGATGGCTCCATCGTGTGGCTTAGAGATATTGCAAATATAATTTCAGAAAATGGAACTATAAGTAGCTTACGCGGCATCATGATTGATATCACTAAAGCCAAAGAAGCAGAAAAAGATCTTACTAAATCTTTTGATGTTGTGAGTGAACAAAACAAGAGATTGCTTAATTTTTCATACATAGTATCTCATAATTTACGTTCTCACACCAGTAATATTGCATCTTTAGTATCGCTCTTGGAAAATAGCGAATCAGAGAAAGAAAAAAAGGAAATGATACAATTATTAGGTTGTGTTTCGCAGTCATTAAACGAAACCATGGCACACTTAAATGAGGTCATCAATATTCGCTCCAACACTAATTTATTACTTGAAAAAATAAATTTAAAAGAATACGTTACAGCAACCGAAAACCTCTTGAAGGATCAAATTAAGAGCAATTCTATTGAGATAATAAACAATATTCCTGCAAATGCAGAAATAAGTTATAATCCTGCATACATGCAGAGTATATTGTTCAATATCATATCAAATGCCATAAAATATCGAGATGAAAATCGAAAAACCGTAATTAGTATTGACCTATTTGAAGCAGAAAACTTCAAATCAATTTTACAAATATCGGACAACGGAATTGGTATCGATTTGAATAAAAATGCAGATAAAATATTTGGAATGTACAAAACATTTACGTCACAAGTCGACTCTAGAGGAATTGGATTATTTATTACTAAAAATCAAATTGACGCTATGGGCGGAAGCATAGAAGTTGTAAGCACGCCAGGAAAAGGTACTACATTTAAAATTTTTATAGCATGATGAAGAAAAAAACCATTTGGATAGTTGATGATGACCCTATTTATCAAAAAATAGCTAATAAAATTGTACTCAAATCAGAAATGTTTTCTGAAGTCGTAACTTTTGTAAATGGCAAAGAGGCTATTACAGCAGTTCATGATGTATTTGAAAATAGGGGTACTAAACCTGATATCATATTACTTGACATCAATATGCCCGTCATGGATGGCTGGGAATTTATGGATGAATTAAGCCTTTTGAATTCTAAAAAAGTAGAGGATTTTACAATTTATATTGTTAGTTCTTCTATTGCGGTTGAAGACAAGAGCAAATCAAAAAAATATCAAGCCATTATGGGTTACATTTCAAAACCTTTAACCGTCAATGATCTTGTTTTAGTAGCTTCAGATGATTGAAAAGTTAGGAGATTGTAACAACTACGTGTTTACCCTTGTAAAAATTCTTTTTTTATGTCCTCTAATGATTTATTTGTCATAATTAGTTCAGAGACTATGATTTTTCTTAATTCATCAATATCCGAATAGTCAAAATACTTCGCCCAAGATTCTAGCTCAAAAATATTACGAGCTTGTTTTATCCTTTTAGTTGTTGCAACACTTGTTCTAGCAGGAATATTTTTATCGTAAGTAGGATTGTTAATATGCTGATATTGAATTGTTTTTTTATCAAAATCAACTTCTAAATAATATAATGAATCAATTGCATTATCTGGATAAAAATCCTCCCATTTTGCAAATCCTGTTTTATACTTTGATTCAGTTGCAGGAGACAACGGAACCAAACGCCATTTGCTATTAGCTAACCTTCCCCAATGATTAGAAGTTCGGTATACTCCATTTTTCGTATAATAATAAGTGCTCCCTGATTTACTTTGATAACCAACTGTTAGAGACTGAATTTCAACCGGCATAACTTCATTAAAAACACAAAATGTATTTTTAAGTGATCCTGAAAGAGGTTTAAAATTTTGATTCATAATGCAAAGATACACCCTTCGAACAAAAAAAAGTATAGCTCGTTATATTTCATTAACTTTGCAACCTTGATTTTAAAAGAGAAAATAATGACAAAAGCTAACAATAACGACATTCTGAAAAAAGGCGTCTATACAGGGATAATGGAACAAGATGAAAACAACAATTTTTTTTGTGGTTCCTACCTACTCGATTATAAAATGGCACAAAGATTTGAATTGGGCGATCTAATTACCATAAAGTCCGTAATCGAAAATCCAAGCGATATCAGCCATTCTGTATATCCAAAAAAATCAAAACATTTTGATAAAGCAAATCATAAGCCGCAGCAATAGCAAAACAATCATTACAATTTAATTTTTTAGCTCATCAAGGTGTAAAATAAAAAAAAGTGTACCTTTGCAAAAAATTGTCAATCTTGAAATCAAGATACTTTTATTTCACGTTAAAAGACAAGTAGTTACATATTTATGAAAAAAATAGTTGAATACCGCAAATTGCTTAATGTAGACAAAACTGCAGAGCTTAAAGATTTGAAAACCATTTATCGCAATGCGATGAAAGAAGCTCATCCTGATAAATTTCAAGGTGACGAAGCAGGATTAAAAGCTGCCGAAGAGAACAGTAAAAAAATTATTGAGGCATATCATTTCTTAGTAAGTATCAACCCTGAAACAATAAAGGCAAATCTTCCTGAGTACAACGAAACTATCGCAACATCAACTATTACTGATTACAAGTTCGTAGAAGGTAGATTGATAATCAATTTCTCAAACGGGAGTGTTTACGAATACATAAGTGTACCTAAAGCAACTTACGTGAAAATGGTAAATGCAGACTCGCCTACTCGTTTTGCAAAGAGACACATTTTAAATGCATATACTTGGAGAAAAACAATCAATCAAGACTAAGTTTTTTGAAAAAATAAATCAAAAGCATTCTTATTAACATAAGGATGCTTTTTTTTGTAATCATATAAATGAGGAAATTTAAAAGTAGTATCGTTTGATAGCAACAAAATAGGAATAGTGGATTTTCAATTTAGCAGACGTAAAACGCAAAAACAAAATACAATCAGGATAAAACAATATCCTTTAGATACAGAATAAATAGTGAATTATAACATAAAATTA
>CAZMHK010000172.1:0-5121 GCA_964566045.1 uncultured Flavobacterium sp. | reverse complement strand
TAAGCGCCTCAACAATAGAACTATTTTCGTCTAGTTCTTCAACACTTTTCCAGTATTTTTTGTTTGATGACATATATAAATATTAAAAACTTAATAATTCAATTAATAGTGGCATTTTCCACACTCTAAACCTCCCATTTGTGCTGCAGTCAATTTGTCAACACCGTATTTTTTAGAAAGTTCATCGTGTATTTTGGTGTAATACTCGTTTCCTTCCATTTTAACTTCGGTTTTTCTATGACAATCAATACACCATCCCATTGTCAAAGGAGCAAATTGCTTCTGAATTTCATATTCTTGAACTGGACCATGACAAGTTTGACATTCGATTCCAGCAACAGTTACGTGCTGTGAGTGGTTGAAGTAAACAAAATCTGGTAAGTTATGAATTCGAACCCATTTAACCGGTTGTGTTTTACCTGTGTATGTTTGCGTAGCCTGATCCCAACCCACAGCTTTATATAGCTTTTGGATTTGCTCATCATAAAAAGCTTTACTGTATTCTGGAGTAGCAGTAGTTTCAGCAACTTCAGCAATGTTTTTATGACAGTTCATACACACATTTAAAGAAGGAATACCACCATTCTTACTTACTCTAGCAGCAGAGTGACAGTACTTACAGTTGATTTCGTTATCACCTGCGTGAATTCTGTGAGAATAATGAATTGGCTGGATTGGAGCATAATCTTGATCAACACCCACTTGCATCAAAAACCCGTAAACAAAATAAGCACTTGACAAAAGCAAGAACACAACAGTAACTAAAATCAAAAATTGATTTTTCGCAAAAGCTTTCCAAATTGGAGTTGTTGGCTCTTTTGCAGCAACTTCAATACCGTTTGCTTTAGCTACTTTAGTCAATACTCTGTTTACCAAGAACAACATCACAACAAGTATAGCTAACACTAATGCTAACGCACCAAGTATCAAAGTATTTGACAAACCACTATCAGCAACCGGACCACCTGGAACGGCAGTACCTCCCTCAGTTGGAGCAGGAGCAGCAGCTTCAGCTTTAGGCTCTGAAGTATAAGCAATAATGTTATCAATATCAGCATTTGACAATTGTGGAAAAGCAGACATCACCGCCTTGTTGTTTTCATTGAAAACTTTTACAGCTTCAGCATCTCCAGATTTTATCAATTCTGAACTATTCTTAATCCATTTGTACAACCATGGCATATCATGCTTGTTCGCAATTCCGCGTAATGCAGGACCAGTTGCTTTGGCATCCAATTTATGACATGCCGCACAATTTGCATTGAACAATTCCTTACCTTTTACAGCATCTCCACCAGAGGGAGCGGCAGCAACATCAGTAGTAGCCGCAGCTGCATCAGCCGCAGGAGCTTCTTGAGCAAATGAAGTTAAAGAGAAAATCAAAGACAAGGACAAGCCTAAGACTAATTTTCTTGAGATCGAATTATGGTTACCCACCTTTTTCATATTGTATAATGATTATCTAGTAAAATTGGCACAGTTTTTTATAATAACTTTATGAAAAACCACTCCTTTATTTTAAAACTTCGACAAAAATACGACTTAAGAACTATTCTCAAAACCCTAAAATCGCCTTATTTCCAATTTATATTTATTCTAAATAATGTTTTATATGTGGTTTTTATCATTAAATATTAATTTTGCCTAAAAACAAACAAGTTATGAAAATTTCAGCGTTCAAAAAGGGATTTTATTTAATCCTAACCTACTTTCTAACAACACATTTCGCAGCCGCACAAGCAGAAGGTATTAGCATTAAGCAAGACTCAAGATTTGAACAAATTTTAAACGAAAAAAGAAAAACTGGTTCAAACAATGCAATTAGCGACCGCTATAAAATTCAAATTTTTAGTGGTGAAAGCGATAAGGCAAAAACCAATTTAGCTACTTTCCGACAAGAATATCCTGGAATCGATGGAACAATAGTTTTTTTTACTCCCAATTACAAAGTATGGGTAGGAAATTTTAAAACAAGAATGGAAGCAGAACGACTGTTACTTGAGATAAAAAAAAGGTATCCTATGGTTCATTTGATCAAACCAAGTAGATAATTCTAGCATCAACAAATTTGAAGAAGACAACCCAAGTAGGGTTGTCTTTTTTTTTCCTAGTACCCTAAAAAAATCCGAAAATTCAATTACAACTACCAATAAAGAGTAAATAAGAGCCATAAAATACGTGCAAAACCAACACAGAAACCAACACCTTTTTAGCCAAATAAATACACTCGTTTCACCTACCGCAACAACAAAAACACATTTCTACACTTCTTCTAGAAACTGATTATTATTTACTTAAATCAATAAAAAGAAATAGAAATAATAAAAGGTAAGTCGGTTGAAATAAAGTCATAAAAAAATCCCGACGAATCGGGATTTTTAAAATATAAATTAGAAAATATTATTTCAATTTCTTTTTTACAGCAACCTCATGGTACGATTCAATAATATCTCTTTCTTCGATATCATTGTATCCTTTAATTTGAATACCACAATCGTATCCTTTTGCTACTTCTCTTACATCGTCTTTGAAACGTTTTAATGCAATTAGCTCACCGCTATGTACTACAACACCGTCTCTAATAACACGCATTTTGGCATTTTTAACGATTTTACCATCCATAACCATACTTCCTGCAATAGAACCAACTTTAGAGATTTTGAAAATTTCTCTAATTTCCGCAGTACCTAAAATTTCTTCTTTCATTTCAGGAGCTAACATTCCTTCCATTGCGTCTTTAAGATCATCAATAGCAGCATAAATGATAGAGTAGTAACGGATATCGATTTCTTCCTTATCAGCTAACTGTCTTGCATTTCCAGCAGGGCGAACATTAAATCCGATAATAATCGCATCAGAAGCTGAAGCTAACATAACATCAGTCTCTGTAATAGCTCCCACCCCTTTGTGAATGATATTAATTTGAATTTCTTCAGTTGACAATTTAGAGAACGAATCAGAAAGTGCTTCAACAGAACCATCTACGTCACCTTTAAGAATAATATTCAATTCTTTAAACTGACCTAAAGCGATACGACGTCCGATTTCATCCAATGTAATATGACGTTGTGTACGAACTGACTGCTCACGCATTAATTGAGAACGTTTGGCAGCAATTTGTTTTGCTTCTTTTTCATCTTCAAAAATGTTAAATTTATCACCAGCCGTTGACGCTCCATCTAAACCAAGTACAGATACTGGAGTTGAAGGACCTGCCTCTCTAACAATATTACCGCGCTCATCATGCATGGCTTTAATTTTTCCATGATGCTTACCCGCAAGCATGTAATCACCAATTTTCAAAGTACCATTTTGAACTAAAATTGTAGAAACATAACCTTTACCTTTATCAAGGAAAGCTTCAACAACAGTTCCAGAAGCCGCTTTATTAGGATTTGCTTTTAAATCTAAAATTTCAGCCTCAAGTAATACTTTTTCCAATAACTCTTTTACACCAGTACCAACTTTTGCAGAAATATCATGAGATTGAATTTTTCCACCCCAATCTTCAACAAGTAAATTCATACCTGCTAATCTTTCTTTTACTTTTTCAGGGTTAGCATTTGGCTTATCAATTTTGTTGATTGCAAATATAATTGGCACACCAGCAGCTTGCGCGTGACTTATAGCCTCTTTGGTCTGTGGCATGATATCGTCATCGGCAGCAATTACAATAATAGCAATATCAGTTACCTGAGCACCACGTGCACGCATCGCTGTAAACGCTTCGTGACCCGGTGTATCTAAAAATGCAATTTTTTGACCATTATCTAAAGTTACTCCGTATGCACCAATGTGTTGCGTGATACCTCCAGACTCACCTGCAATTACGTTTTCTTTACGAATGTAATCCAGTAACGATGTTTTACCGTGATCGACGTGACCCATTACCGTTACAATTGGAGCTCTGAAAACTAGGTCTTCTTCTTTGTCTTCAACAACCTGAATTGCTTCTTCGATATCAACAGTGATAAACTCTACTTCGTAACCAAACTCATCAGCTACAATAGTTAAAGTTTCAGCATCTAATCTTTGATTCATGGTTACCATGATTCCAAGCGACATACATGTACCAATAACTTTAGTAATTGGCACATCCATCATAATGGCTATTTCACCTACAGTAACAAACTCGGTTACTTTGATTGTTTTGCTTCCTTCGTCTAATGCTCTTTGCTCATCATCCGATTTCTGACGGTGCGTATCTCTTTTATCTCTTCTATATTTAGCTGCTTTAGATTTACCACCTTTACCTTGTAGTTTTTCTAAAGTCTCTCTAATTTGATTTTTAACTTCCTCTTCTGTTGGCTCTACTTTAGCCACAATAGCAGGTCTGTTTCCTTTTACGAAACCAGGTCTTGCACTACGGTTTGCGTTAAAACCACCTCCACCAGTATTTGGTGTAATTTTGTTTGGATTTGGAGCACCCGGAACTGCAGGAGGCCTTGGCGCACCTGGTTTAGGAGCTATCCTTTTACGTTTATTTTTATTTGCATTAGCTGCCGCAGAACCTGGAGCACCAGGTTTATTTGGTGTAATCTTTGGCTCTTCTTTTTTCTTTTTAGGCTTATTGAACTGCGACAAATCAATTACTTGACCTGTAAGTGTAGTTCCTGACAACTTTTGGTATTGCGTAGTGATCGTTTCCTCTACCGGAGCCTCGTCTGCCTTTGCAACAACTAGCTTATCTTCCGATTTTGATTCAACAGGAACCTCTGCCTTCACCTCTTTAATACCCGCAATCGGTTTTACCTCTTTTTTGTCTGAAGCAGGTTTTTCATCCAAAGTTTTTTCTACAGCAACCTTTTCAGCAGGAACTTCTTTTGGAGTTACAGGCTCGGGAGTTTTTGCAGCAGCAGGAACAGTATTCTCTACAGTTTTTGCAGGGGGAACGATAGCCGCTTTTTTCGGATTCAAATCAATTTTACCAACTTGAACAGGACCAGATAAAACTGCTCTTGCTTTAATTACCTCTTGTTGTTTTGCTCGCTCTTCATCCAATTTACGTTTGTCTTCGATTTCTTTTTCTCGTTCTAAACGTATAGCTTCTTTCTCTTTTCTTTTTTCTTCGCCTACCTCTTTCGAAGCTTCTTTATTCCCTTTGTCACCCGCAAATTGACC
>CAZMHK010000171.1:0-5189 GCA_964566045.1 uncultured Flavobacterium sp. | reverse complement strand
GTTTAATCGATTGTGTAGCAGTTTTTGCACCTCTTTGTCAAGTGATCTGATGGTTCCCGTCATAATTAATTCTTCGGGAATCACATTAGAGCGAACACCTGCATTGATTTGGCCTACGCTGATAACTGCAGCCGATTCTGAAAGGTTAACGTTTCGGCTCACAATAGTTTGAATGCCCATAATCATCTGTGCTGCGGTAGCAATAGGATCTACGCCCAACCAAGGATAGGCTCCGTGCGTTTGTTTGCCCTTTAACTTGATGGTAAACCAGTCCGAAGCAGCCATTGTACCTTTCGAACGGTATTTAAGTTGTCCAACTTCAGTTTGCGCGTTAATATGAAGTCCAAAAATAACATCAACCTTCGGATTTTGTAAAACGCCTTCTTGTACCATTAATTTGGCACCACCTTCTTCACCTTCTGGTGGACCTTCTTCGGCGGGTTGAAAAATGAATTTCACGGTTCCTTTTAAATCTTTCTTTATTGATGCAAGGATTTCAGCAGTTCCCATCAATATAGCAATGTGCGTATCGTGTCCGCAGGCGTGCATCACGGAAACTGCTTTCCCATTATATTCACCCTCTGCTTTGGATGCAAAAGGAATTGTAACTCTTTCTTTTACGGGCAGTGCATCAATATCCGCTCTTAACGCAACTACAGGCCCGGGTTTACCGCCTTTTAAAATACCTACAACGCCTGTTTTTGCTACGCCCGTTTGCACTTCTAGTCCTAAACTTCGTAAATGAGTTGCTATTTTTTCGGCTGTTTTAAATTCTCGGTTGCCTAATTCAGGGTTTTGATGAAAATCCCTTCTCCAAGAAATAACTTGAGATTCTAATGCGGTTGCTTTTTGGTCAATTTTTGCTTTTAAGATGTTGTTTTGTGCTTGTGATCCAATTGAAAATAGCAGTAAACAAGGTAGTAAATAGTAAGTATTCATGAAGCGTGATGAATTAGTGTAAAATGCTTTGTGCAAATAAATTGACATTTAGAAATTAAAGGTCTTTTTCAAAAGTAAGGAATATTTTTATTGTAGTTTCATTTATTTCATGTTGTTTCGAACAAAAAAAATCAGCTTGAATATGCTCCAAACTGATTTTAATTATAACTGAAATTTTGTGATTTCGTTATTTCTTTTACTTAGTATCTGGTATAAAGTCCAATGCAATAGAATTCATACAATATCTTTTTCCAGTTGGCTCTGGGCCATCATCAAATAAGTGGCCTAAATGCCCGTCGCATCTTCCGCAAAGGGCTTCTATGCGCTCCATTCCTAGTGAATTATCATTTTTATAAACGACACTGTTTTTATTGTCTTGTTCAAAAAAGCTTGGCCATCCGCAATTGCTTGCAAACTTGGCGCCTGATCGGAAAAGTTTATTTCCACAAGCAGCGCAATAATAGGTTCCTTTTTCGTCGGTATTCCAATATTTACCTGTAAATGGTCTTTCGGTATCTGCATTTCGAGAAACTTCGTAAACATCTTCGGGTAACACTTTTTTCCATTCCGCATCGCTAACTTTTAACTTGGTTTGGTCAGTGTTAGAGTAATATGGATTTCCAGGTTTCGAGATGGTGTTTGCAGTACTTACAACAGCAGTTGCAGCTTGTTTTTTTGGAGTTTGTGCACACGCTGTAAGCATGAATAGCGGTACAATTAATAATTGGCAAAGAATTCGTCGGGCTGTTTTCATGGCTATAACTTTTAATTTAAGTACAAATTTAAATCGCTTTTTACAATTAAAGTGTCGCTTACAGGACAAATTAATACTTGTTTAAGTGAATTTTATATGGGTATTTACGCTGTAAGATGCTATTTGGATTGTCGCTATTTGAAAGTTTCTTTTTTTAGCCAAAGAAAGGACTTAGTTTCGAATAAAATCCTGAACTGCCCACTCGTCCCTCAAAAGAGACTGCCTTTATTTTGCCTGAAACATTGCTTGCAGATGTAGTGAGTCTTTTCAAAAAAAGGAAACATTGCACTTGTGCAAGTTGTAAGTTTTTGAGAAAAGGAGCTTGTTTTTAAAACTTATGGATCTATTTTTTGGTTTATTTTAGATACAAGAAATTTGGCTCGCATAAACGTTTCAAAACGGAATGTTAAAGCCGTATGAGCAAATTATTTTTTTGTACTTTTGGAAGCATAATAAAGTCAAATGGTAGAAGAAAATGTAATTTTAGTAAATGAAAACGATGAGCAAATAGGCTTAATGCCCAAATTAGAAGCACATCAAAAAGCAGTATTGCATCGTGCTTTTTCCGTTTTTGTTTTAAATAGCAACAACGAAATTATGTTACAGCAACGGGCACATCATAAATACCATTCTCCTTTGTTATGGACCAATACGTGCTGTAGCCACCAACGAGAGGGCGAGACTAATATTGAGGCAGGAAGTCGCCGACTTTTTGAGGAAATGGGTTTCAAAACTCCGTTAAAAGAACTTTTTCACTTTATCTATAAAGCTCCTTTTGATAACGGATTAACCGAGCATGAGCTGGATCATGTAATGATTGGATATTCTAACGAAGAACCTAACATTAATCCTGAAGAAGTTGAAGCTTGGAAATGGATGAAAATTGAAGATGTAAAAACTGATATGATCCAGTATCCTGAACTATACACGGTGTGGTTCAAAATTATTTTTGATGAGTTTTACCATTATTTAGAAGAACATAAAAGTCCATTAGCGCCTTAAGTGCTTACCCTAATACTATCAAGATGAGAGTTACTATTTCGAGAAAAGCCCACTTTAATGCGGCGCACCGTCTGTACCGAAAGGATTGGACCTTTGAACAAAACGATGCTATTTTTGGCAAATGCAATAATCCTAATTTTCACGGTCATAACTACGACATGACGGTAAGTGTAACGGGAGAGATTGACCCTGAGACGGGTTATGTAATGGATGTAAAGTTTTTGAGCGATATTATAAAAGAAGAGGTTGAAAATCAATTTGATCACAAAAATTTAAATTTGGATGTGCCAGAGTTTAAAGATTTGAATCCAACTGCTGAAAATATTGTGGTTGTTATTTGGGATAAGATTAGAAAAAGAATTAAACCTGAGTTTGATTTAGAAGTAGTTTTGTACGAAACGCCGCGTAACTTTGTAACTTATCGAGGAGAATGAAAGAGCTAAAAGTAGGTGATCTGATTCCGCATTTTACCGCAACCGATACCGAAGGAAATTTGTTTGACAGTAAGACTGTTTTAGGTCAAAAGCCACTTGTAATTTATTTTTATCCAAAAGACAATACACCGGGCTGTACAGCACAGGCCTGCAGTTTTAGAGATCAATACGAAGATTTTAAAGAATTGGGTGCTGAAGTAATTGGAATCAGTGGCGATAGTACAAGCTCTCACCAAAAGTTTGCTAAGCAATTTAAGTTACCCTTTATTTTGTTGTCGGATAGTAACAAAGCCATTCGTAAACTTTTTGGAGTTCCAACCGGTTTGTTTGGATTAATGCCAGGAAGAGTAACCTATGTAACTGACAAAAATGGAGTAGTTCAAATGATTTTTGACAGTATGATGGCCACCAAGCACATTCCTAAAGCTTTACAAGCTATTCAAAAACTAACGAAAGTATAGTTTAAAAAAGTTAACTTAGATCACAACAATATAATTGCTAGTTTCCAGTATTTAAATAGGATAGCCCGTAAAAAGTACATCTTTTTACAGGCTATTTTTTTTACAGCTTGTTTAGTGTTCTATTGTTTTTGTACCTTAGTTCTTTGAAAAAATAAAAATCCCACACTATGCAGCTGTATCCATTACAATTTGAGCCAATTTTAAAAGAAAGAATATGGGGCGGAGAAAAATTAAAAACCTATTTGAATAAGCCAATTAGTAGCGCTACAACCGGCGAGAGTTGGGAGATATCAACGGTTGAAGGAGATGTAAGCGTAGTTGCTAATGGAAGTTTAAAAGGCAAAAACTTAATGGATCTGATTAATAGTGCGCCGGAAGCATTTTTAGGTACGGCTGTTTATCAAAGATTCGGACTCCAATTTCCATTACTTTTTAAGTATTTAGATGCTCGCGAAGATTTGTCTATTCAAGTACATCCCAATGATGCATTAGCAAAAGAAAGGCATAACTCTTTTGGTAAAACAGAGATGTGGTACATTATGCAGGCTGATCAAGGATCTAAAATCATTGTAGGATTTAAAGAAGATTCAAATCCGGAAGAATATGTAGCACACTTGGAACAGAAAAAATTGCTAAATATTTTAGATACTGTTTCCGTTCAGGCTGGCGATGTGTTTTTTCTAGAAACTGGTACTGTTCATGCTATTGGCGCGGGTTTAGTTGTAGCCGAAATTCAGCAAACATCAGACATCACGTATCGTTTGTATGATTTTGATAGGGTTGATGCAGCAGGAAACACAAGAGAACTGCATATTGAGCAAGCACTAGATGCTATTAATTATCAGACTGGGCAAACAAAGAAGACCTACAAAGAGGAAGTCAATTCTTCGAACGTAATGGTAGATTGTCCTTACTTTACAACTAATTATTTGCCTCTTGATGGTAGTGTTGCTGTAAGCAAGGAAGGCAGCTCGTTCACGGTGTACATGTGTGTGTCGGGCAATTTTAATATTGAGAATGATGGTCTCATTTCGGAGTTTAAAACAGGAGATACTGTTTTGATGCCAGCAGCAATCAAACAATTTAAAATCAGCGGAAAAGCTTCTATTTTAGAAATATACATTTCATAGTCGGTAATAGAAAGATTATGTGTACTTTTGCAGACGCATTTTAAAAATTAAAATTTTAAAAAAATAAAAATGGCAAACGTTAAGAATTTAAAAAAAGACATCAACTACGTTTTAGGAGATATTATTGAGGCAGTTTACTTGTTCGAGATTTCTACAACAGGAAAACCAACTACTGAAACTAACAATTTAATTGATGAAGCAATTGCTGCTTTTGATGCTTTGATTACAAAAGTAAACGCAAAAAATGTTGAAAACAAAAAAGCGCACTTCAAACAAATCAATGTAGAATTGGAACAAACTGCAAATCAATTGATTGCTAAAATCAACGAATTGTAGTCGAAAAAACCGATAAAAAATTGCATTTATATTTTGGATAATTCAAATTCATGCTTATATTTGCACTCGCAATGAGACGCCAGCGTAGCTCAGTTGGCTAGAGCAGCTGATTTGTAATCAGCAGGTCGTGGGT
>CAZMHK010000170.1:0-5496 GCA_964566045.1 uncultured Flavobacterium sp. | reverse complement strand
ATTCGGGCTTGCTCTTCAGCGCTTAATTTAGCTTCAGCTGCAGCTTTTTGGCGTGCTTCTTCCTCGGCTTTTGCTTTAGCGTCTGCAGCAGCTTTTATTCGGGCTTGCTCTTCAGCGCTTAATTTAGCTTCAGCTGCAGCTTTTTGGCGTGCTTCTTCCTCGGCTTTTGCTTTAGCGTCTGCAGCAGCTTTTATTCGGGCTTGCTCTTCAGCTTGTGCTTTGGCAGCGGCAGCTTTTTGGCGTGCTTCTTCCTCAGCTTTTACTTTTGCTTCTGCAGCAGCTTTTATTCGGGCTTGCTCTTCAGCTTGTGCTTTAGAATCTGAAACAGCTACTAGTTTAACATTTACTTTATTCTTCAATGCAAGTTCACGAGCGGCCTTAGCATCAGCAAGTGCTTGGGCTCTGGCATCTGCAGCTAATTTTGCCTTTGCGGCAGCATCAGCAATAGCTTGCTCACGTTTAAGTCTGTTTTGCTCTGCAAGATCTTTAATTTTTTGCTCTGCTTCTGCTCTTGCTTTTAATTTATTATCTTGAATTTCTTTGGCCGTTGGTGCATTTGGATCAACAGGTTTTTGGACAGCGGCAACTGGTTTAGCGACCGTTTTAGGTGCTAGCACAGGCTTTGGTTCACTTACAGAAATAATTGCTCCTTCCTCTTCCTCTTCATCGCTAAATTTATTAGAAAATCTATAGGCAAGAGTTATTTCGTGTGATGGCCCCAACTGCGTAAAAGCACCAATTGCACGTTCATAATTGTATTCTAATGCTATTTTGGAGGTAATATTCAAACCGACACCACCTGACACACCATTTAAATTGCTATAACCCGCTTGTGCCCAAATTCCTTTAGGTATGCCAAACATTAACAGACCAGAAATTACTGTTTGTTCTTTTCTGGCTTCAGCTCTAAAAAGCGCTGAAAATTTACTTTTATCAAAAAAACCATTGTTGTCTACGTAACCCGTGTACATGATATGACCTTGAATACCTTGTGCAGGATCATTCTTTACCACTTCTGAGGTTTGCAAATTATATAACACTGCATTATTAAAAGCTAACCCGAAATCAAGAAATGCAGTACCGTAATTAATTCCGGGATTAATAGTAATCAAAGAACTTGAAGGAATATTTTGAAGTGCAGGATCATCGTAATTAGTAAGTACACTTCCTGCATTGATCCCGCTTTTATAAAAAGCAAGGTTTAATCCAAATGTTAAGTTACTATCTTGATTTATGTAAACGTTTTGAGCAAAGTTAGCAACACCACCAAAAGTAGTTAGTACTCCATAATTTTGCTGAAAAAGCCCTAAAGCAAGACCTTGATTTTCTCTAAAACGCCCCGAGTAACTTAACAAATAAGTTTGTGGAGCATCTTCAAATTCAATTAATTCTCTTTTGTTGTATACAGTAATGTAAGAATTTTGTTCTCTTGCATAACTAAAAGCTGGATTAACTACGAAACGATTGAATTTAAGAGAATTTCGAATAGGAATGCTAAAAGGAGCCACTCCACTATTACTATTCTCTTGTGCACGCAGTACTTGAAGAAACAAGAAAAAAAAACCGATGTTATAAATAATTCTTTTCATGTTACTTGAGTACTGTAATCGATCCTTTTTTTACTTGGTTGTCCTGAGTGGTAATGATGTAATAATAAATTGGAGTTGGAGCTTTAGTTTCAAGAACATTCTCAGGCCAATTATTTTGGTAATCGTTTGTCTTGAGTACAATTTCACCACGTCCATCCATTATTAATACTTCAGCATTACTACCACTAACATATTCTTGAGGTAGAATCCAAGTGTCATTAACCCCATCATTATTAGGACTAATTAAATTTGGTATTAACACCACATTAGGGTCAACAAAGGGATAGCTAATTTGAAACGGTAAATCTTTTTTGGCAACGCATCCACTATTTTGGTTTACGGTAACGGAATAATTTCCTGCTAAAGTAACATCTAAAGTATTTGAAGTTGCTGACGGTATTAATGCGCTATTAAAGTACCATTCAAAAACTGGATTTACGGCGTTAGTTGTGGCGACGATTGTTCTTGAATCACCCTCTCTGATAATTGTTGTTGGACCAACATTTAAAGTAGCATTAAATGAAACTTCATCAACCTTTAATGATGCATTCGCTGTACAACCCCCAAAATCAACCCTAACTGAATATTGACCTCCTACTGCCGCAACGTATTGTTGACTTGTAGCTCCAGCTATTGGATTGTCATTTAGGACCCATTGGTAAGAGTTACCAGCTTGCGTACTTAAAGTAGTTGGACCCTCAGAGGCACAAAATGGATTCCCTTTACTAGAGGTAATACTTGCTGTTGCTCCTGCAGCTTCCGTAACCGTAACTCGATTAGAAAATGAATCCGAAGTACATGTACCATAATTAGTCTCAACATAGTAACGACCTGGTTGATTAACTGTTAAAGTAGGTGTTGTTGCAATAGGTGTTAAGCTTGGTTCTTTGAACCATTTGTAAGTTAAAGATGGATATTTTAATGGAGAATCATTGGTTCCTGTACCTGGATTATCAATTCGTAAAACCAAAGAACCACCTGAACAGTAGGTAGCCGTACCATTAAAATTATTTATTGTAAACTGTGTGTCTTGCAATTTATAGTAAGCCGCAAATGAATTCGATGTAGGACTAGTTACAGCAGGAGCTGTACTTCGAATTCGTAACCTGAAATTTTCACCTCCTATTGTATTAGGTACAGCAAAAATAAAAGTTCTAGAAGTAGTGGTTGAGGAGCCGACTTTTTCATTATAATTCAAAGATGTGGCGGACGCAAAACTACCAGTAGAATCAGAAAGTTCTAAAATAAATTGATTACCAGCACTAAATCCACCAGCGGGATTAAAAGTAAAAGTAATCTCAAAAGAGTTGAAACTATTATTAGCACAAATTTGAGTAAAACCGAGGGAGGGCTTATTTATGGTAACTTGTGCATACAAGAAAGCTAATGCTGGGGTTAGCAGCATTAGCAATAATAAAACGTTTTTTTTTAAAATGATAGTGGGGCTACTAAACATATTTTTTATGCATCTTTGAACTTAAGCAAGCTTTTATTGAAATCTAATAGCTTTAACTAAGTTCTAGTTTGATGCGGTAATTTTAGATAATTGCAAACGAAAGTCCGGTCTCTTATCATTAGATGAATCTATGAAAGTTTCAGAATTAGGTGTGTTTGGTGAGAAGTAATTGAAAAAAGCTCTTTGACCGTAATGGTCTTCCAAATCTTCATTATTACTGTTATCAACAACAAAAATATTTCCAGCGCAATTGTTAAAATACATTGATTCGAACTTAATTTTATTCAAATTAGCAGGGTTAATTTCAATCGTTTTATCCAATAAAACGGCAGGTTTGAAACCAGAAATCACAGTTCGTTTGCATATAAGAGATGCATTTTCTGATACAAAAATTCCTTCTTTTACTAATCCTGATTGAATATCAAGAGCAATATCATCACTATTATTAACCAAAGTTAGGTTAGTTGCTGTTACCACCGTTTGCTTTTTAGACAAGTCTACTTCACTCTTTTTGTCATAAGAAGCTACATCCAAACATCTAGAACCAAGGGCGCTTGACAAAAAGGAAGAGCGAATAGCTAAAGAGTTACTAATATTTGCTTGCGCACCATAATTAAATTTAAAATCATCGTTGCTAGATTTATAAGAAACAGCTTGGGAGATTGAAAGACTACCACCCAACATTTCAAAAGAATCACCGCCAGAAAAACTAACCATCACATTTTGAATTGTTGTCTTGTTACCAACTGCTGCTAACAATAAGGAATTCATATTTCCAGGACCAGATTCCATTTTTGCACCAGCAAATTCAATACGAACGTAACGTAAAATTCCAGAATTACCGGCTTCATTGTTTCCACCGTAGAAAGTCAAATCAGTATTATATGAAGAACTTCCACTTAATAAAGAAGCAATACCCCCAAATTTATTAATTGGCGCGTCTCCCAATATAATAATTCCGCCCCAATCACCAGCTTTTTTCATACTGCGATTAGAAGTGAAAACGATAGGATCAGTTTCTAAACCATCTGCAATTATTGAAGCTCCTTTGGTAACGATAAGAGTACCTTTAGTTTCATAATCACCAATAATTTTTGTTCCTGGCTCGATGGTCAAAACTGCATTATTAGTTAGGTATACATTTCCTTGAAGAGAATATACATTCTTCTTCAACAACTTCGTGTTAGTTGAAATTGTACCCGCTAATAATTGATTTGGCTCACCATAATCAACCTTATTAGGTTTAAATTCTGTCCAATTGTTCAACCAATTGTTGACTCCAATGATTCCTTTTTCTTGTTGTGCGTTGGCACTAGAAAAAACCAAAAGAAAAATTGAAAGAGTTTTTAATAAATTTTTCATGGCAATTAAATTTAATTTTTAGTTTGGGTATGCGTTTTATAAAGAAGACCTTATAGCCCCTCGAATTCAAACAAATTTTTCATTGTACTTTCGTAAAATAAAATAGAAGCAACCAATCTACTTTTTTCTGAGTAAGGTAGCATTTTGACTTGGAATTTATTAGATACATCAACAAAGTCGGTGATACCTTGCGCTTGTGCATCCATTACTTTCAAGTTTTCAGGATCATTCGGAATACCTAAGTCAGTAATAGTTACACCTGCAGTTTTAGCTAAAGCTATGTACGGTAAAATTTTTACTAGAACCTTAATTTGCTCTCCATACAATTTAATTAAATCACCTTTAGTCATTCCTTGAAGTTCTTCTAAACTATGGTATTTTCTAATTGCAGCATCTCTACTGATAACACTCTGTACAACTCCCTTAGTTTGAGAAAATGCAGCAGCAGAAACAAATAAAAATAATCCTAAAACAATTAACTTACATTTCATATCTAAATCCTTAAATAAAATTAATACGGAAAAACAAATCTAAACAAATAACTTAAATTAAAAAATTTTTAACAAAAAATTGTTGTTAAATATATTCTTACAAACCTAATGTACCAAGTGGAATTGAAATTTTCACAGGGGTTTTTACGGTATTTATCAAAGAGTTATTAACAAATTATTGGCAAAGATAAAAACAAATAAATCGATTTACACTATTTTAATAATTTATTTTAACTGAACCTCTTGATTTTAAAATATTAAAGAAAAACAAATTACTGAAAACTAATTTAAAAACGACCATTTTCAAACTATTTGAGCATTTTCAATTTCCGTGCCAGAAATAAATTTTTGCAACTATCTTAAAAAAAATAAAATTAGTTTGTTATGTTTAGCGGGATTTATGAGAATTTTATCTAAAGAGTTTATTCAAAAATATAAATTCAAAATTATCAATATTCATCCCTCACTACTTCCAAAATATAAAGGGTTAAACACACATGAAAGAGCTATAAAAGCAGGTGACAAATATTCAGGGTCAACTGTTCATTATGTAAACGCTAAACTTGATTCTGGTAAAAACATATTACAAACAAAAGTT
>CAZMHK010000169.1:0-5541 GCA_964566045.1 uncultured Flavobacterium sp. | reverse complement strand
AATTTAGCAAAAGAATTTCCCTTCTTGAAATACGAAAAAGCGAGTATAAAAAAATCGCTTTGGA
This sequence comes from uncultured Flavobacterium sp., assembly GCA_964566045.1. Classification (GTDB taxonomy): domain Bacteria; phylum Bacteroidota; class Bacteroidia; order Flavobacteriales; family Flavobacteriaceae; genus Flavobacterium. The sequence goes on along the minus strand of CAZMHK010000169.1, from coordinate 5,477 downwards.
GCACACCCTTAACTTATATGGGTTTTGGTGGTTATTTGAATCCTTTTACGAATGAAGCTCAGGTAAACTCCCTCGGACCGATGTATAGTTTTGCAATGACTACCAATCATGAAATGGCACACCAAATAGGATATGCAAGCGAAAGCGAATGCAATTTTATTGGGTTTATGGCTAGTACTAAAAATACGAATCCTTACATCAAATATTCTGGCTACAGCCTTGCGCTGCGGTATTGCTTGGCTAATTGGCAGGCTCGTGATGAAAAACAATATCAAATTTTACTAAAGAAAATAAATCCTGGAATCATTCAGAATTACAAAGAAAGTATTGCTTTTTGGGAACAATATGACACCTTTATTGATACTGCTTTTCACGCATTTTACGACCAATTTTTAAAACTCAATCAGCAACAAGACGGCTTGAATAGTTATAGCAAATATGTTGATTTGATGGTGAACTATTACAAAGACAAACCGCTGTAACAAAACAATAAATTCGGCATATTGAACAGAAAAACAAGCTACATTAGACTACAATTCATCAGTGGTAAAAGTAGTAAAACTTCTTTTTTTGTAAGGTCTAATGATTAATCGGCCTTCACGATCAAATCGAATGTAGTTGTACACCCAATTCAAGAAAACAACAGCTCGGTTTTTAAAACCAATCAAGGCAAATAAATGCACAAACATCCAAACGAACCAAGCAAAAACGCCATGAAAATGATATTTTGGCAAATCGACTACCGCTTTGTTCCTACCGATAGTTGCCATAGAGCCTTTGTCATTGTATTCAAAAGCTTTCATGGGTTTGTTATGCATGAGTTGCACTAAGTTTTCGCCCAACAATTCTCCTTGCTGTAAAGCAGGTTGTGCCATCATAGGATGCCCTTGCGGAAACAAGTCGGACTCCATAGTAGCGATATCACCTATGGCAAAAACATTATTAAATCCGCGAACTTGATTGAATTCATTCACTCTTATTCTAGCTGCTTTATCCACCAATTCACTCCCCTTGATTCCGGCGAGTAAAGCACCTTGTACGCCCGCGGTCCAGATCACTGTAGCGGTTTCAAATTGTAGCTCGGAATTGGTAGTAATCGTTCGACCATCATAATTGGTCACACGTACATTTTTCCAAATCACCACACCCAAGCTTTCTAGAAATTGTTGCGCCGCCGCAGATGATTCTTCGCTCATGGTATTTAAAATGCGATCACCACTTTGAATGAGATTAATTTGCATTTTGCCCATGTCTAAATCGGGATAATCCTTTTGTAAAATGGCTTTTTTCATTTCGGCCAAAGCACCTGCTAATTCTACACCCGTTGGGCCGCCGCCCACAAGAACAAAATTCATCAACGCTTTTTGTTCTGTGGGATCTTGTGTGAGCACCGCTTGTTCAAAATTTTCAAGAATCAAACTGCGAATATTAAGCGATTGCGGTATGGTTTTCATTGACATACTGTTACGTTCAATTTCTTTATTACCAAAAAAATTGGTTTTAGAACCAGTTGCAATCACCAGATAATCATAGGTTAAATCACCAATTTCGGTACTAATTTTCTGGTTTTTCGTATCAATTTCTTGTACGTTGGTTAACCTGAAATAAAAGTCACGGTACTCTTGAATTACTTTTCGAATGGGATAGGCAATCGAACCCGCCTCTAAACCTCCTGTAGCCACCTGATACAACAAAGGCTGAAACGTATGGTAGTTGTGCTTATCAAGCAGTACGACTTGCAAATTTTTGTTTTTGAGTTTTTTAGCAACTGCTAAACCAGCAAATCCGCCTCCAATGATAACAACGCGCGGCAAAGTAGATTTAGGAATATTCATAGTATTCAAAATGAAAATGGTGTATTCAAAGGTACATTTATTTTGTAAGTAGCAATATCTAAGCAATAAAAAGCCAAAATAAAATTATTAGTTTTATGAAAATTAATCGACTTTAGAGCCCCGATAGCAGCGTCATCCCTCGCCTTTTTTGGGCGAGGATACAGCGGAGAGCGGGACTGGGCGACTTATGGAATGGAAAAATGCCTGCTCCTAGAAAAAAAACAGCAGTTTTGTAACAAAATCCAGAAGCGCCGTACTAACATAAATATGAGTACACAATTAGAACAATCCTTTGTGCAGCAATTGCAAGAAAACCAGAATATAATCCACAAGATTTGTAGGTTGTATACCAATGGTGACGATGCGCATAAAGACTTGTTTCAAGAAATCACGATTCAATTATGGAAGGCGTATCCTAAATTTAGAGGAGATAGCAAGTTTAGCACTTGGGCCTACCGCGTGGCCTTAAACACAGCCATTACGCTTTACCGCAAGACCAAACGCTCGATAAATACCGTTGAATTTGAGGGAAGGCAGCATTTTTTAAATGAGGTGGAGTACAATTATGAGGAGGAAGAACAATTAAAATTAATGTATGCCGCAGTGTACCAGTTGAATGATATTGAAAAGGCGTTAATTTTTATGTACTTAGAAGATAAAGATTACCAAGAAATATCAGAAACATTGGGTATTAGCGAAGTAAACGCAAGGGTGAAAATGAACAGAATTAAAGGGAAATTAAAAAAAATATTAAATCCATTAGGATAATGAAAGAACTGGATTTACTTAAAAAAGACTGGCAAAGGAGCGAAAACTCTTTTGAACAAGTGAGCGCAGATGCGATTTACCAGATGATACACAAAAAATCATCATCGATAGTGAAATGGATATTAATTGTAAGTATATTAGAGTTTGTTTTATTGAATGGTTTATCATTTTTCCTAAACAGCAAGGAATACGATGCTTTTGTGTTAGCACATCCGATCATCAAAACGATTGAGATCATAAATTATGTTGTAATTTTTGGCTTTATTGTACTGTTTTTCAGGAACTACAGATTAATATCCACCCTAACCTCGGCCAAAGAACTCATCAAACAAATTTTAACTACACGTAAAGTTGTTAAATTTTATATTTTGTGGAATATTGTTTTTGGTGGACTCACAGGTACCTATACAGCAATAGAAGGTTTCAATGAAGGGCGAAAAGCAGCAAATTCACAAGCAGAGCTTTTAGATAGCGAAAACATACTTGTAATATTGATTTTTGCACTGATTATCATGGGGTTAATCTGGGGTTTTTACAAGCTCATTTATGGTAGCTTTCTCTCTAGATTATCAAAAAATTATTCCGAATTGAAGAAAATTGATTTGTAATTTGAAATTTCAAAAGCAAGGAAAACATAACAGACAATGCTTTTTATTTTGAAGTTGCACGAATAAAGTAAAAATTCGTAATCACGGGAAAAGCTTTAAAAAAACCAAGGAACCTAAAAACAATCGCATTGTTTTTTGGTTCCTTTTTTTATGTGAAATTTGAGTATGAATAGTTTCAAATAAAATCTGATTTATATTTACTTCCACAATCGCATCATTTACTGAAACAAACCTAAGCCAACTATTGCTTGTGTTTTTGTAAAGGGCTATATTTGCCGTATAAAACTATCAAACAATGATTAAGATTACTTTGCCCGACGGGTCAATTAGAGAGTTTGCTCCAGGAGCAACTCCCATGGATGTTGCTAAAAGCATAAGCGAAGGATTTGCAAGAAATGTAATTTCGGCTTCTTTCAATGGTACCACTGTTGAAACCACCACTGCATTGACCACCGACGGAAGTCTTACATTGTACACTTGGAACGACCCAGAAGGAAAAAAAGCATTTTGGCACTCGACTTCGCACGTAATGGCTCAAGTTTTAGAAGAAATGTACCCAGGTATAAAGTTAACTTTAGGACCAGCTGTTTCTAATGGGTTTTACTATGATGTAGACTTTGAAAACCATAAAATTACTGATGCTGATTTCAAAAAAATCGAAGACAGAGTTTTAGAGATCTCAAGAGGAAAACACGAATTTAAATTGCGTCCGGTATCAAAAGCGGAAGCGTTAGAATTATACAAAGACAACGTTTACAAAACAGAGTTAATTACTAATCTAGAAGACGGAACAATTACATTTTGTGATCACGATACTTTTACTGATTTGTGTCGTGGTGGCCATATTCCGAATACAGGAATTATCAAAGCCATGAAAATCATGAGTGTTGCAGGAGCTTACTGGCGTGGAGACGAAAAAAACAAACAGTTAACTCGTGTTTACGGTACCTCATTCCCAAAACAAAAAGACCTGACGGAATACTTAGAATTACTTGAAGAAGCGAAAAGACGCGACCACAGAAAGCTAGGTAAAGAGTTAGAGCTATTTGCTTTTTCACAAAAAGTTGGACAAGGATTACCGTTATGGTTACCAAAAGGAGCTGCATTGAGAGACCGTTTGGAACAATTTTTGAAAAAAGCACAGAAAAAAGCGGGTTACGAGCAAGTAGTTACGCCACATATTGGTCAAAAAGAATTATATGTAACATCAGGTCACTATGCTAAATACGGAGCTGATAGTTTTCAACCAATAAACACACCTGCTGAAGGAGAAGAGTTTTTATTAAAACCGATGAACTGTCCGCATCACTGCGAAATTTATAATGTTCGTCCGTGGTCATATAAAGATTTACCAAAACGTTACGCTGAATTTGGAACTGTTTACCGTTACGAACAAAGTGGAGAATTGCACGGTTTGACTCGAGTACGTGGATTTACTCAAGATGATGCACACATTTTTTGTACACCAGAACAATTAGATGAAGAATTCAAAAAAGTAATTGACTTGGTACTTTACGTATTTGGATCACTTGGTTTCGAGAACTTTACTGCTCAAATTTCATTACGCGATAAAGAGAACAGAGACAAATACATTGGTACAGATGAAAATTGGGAAAAAGCAGAGAATGCCATCATCAATGCTGCAGCAGACAAAGGTTTAAACACTGTTGTAGAATACGGTGAAGCTGCGTTTTACGGACCAAAGCTAGATTTCATGGTGAAGGATGCTTTAGGAAGACAATGGCAGTTAGGAACCATCCAAGTAGACTATAATCTACCGGAGCGTTTTGACTTAACCTACAAGGGTCCTGACAATGAATTACACCGTCCAGTAATGATTCACAGAGCACCTTTTGGATCGATGGAACGCTTTATAGCTATTTTATTAGAGCACACAGCAGGAAATTTCCCACTTTGGTTAATGCCTGAACAAGCTATAATATTGTCTTTGAGCGAGAAATATGAAATATATGCGAAAAAAGTTTTAGATTTGCTAGAAAATCACGAAATTCGCGCCCTCATTGACAACAGAAATGAGACTATCGGTAAGAAAATTAGAGATGCCGAAATGCAAAAAACACCGTTCATGTTGATTGTAGGTGAAGAAGAAGAAAAGAACGGAACCATTTCAATTCGTCGTCACGGACAAGAAGGAAAAGGTAATGTTACCGTTACAATAGAAGAATTTGCAGCTATTGTAAATGAGGAACTTAGCAACACATTGACAGTATTTACAGTTTACCTTAAATTATAAAGTCATAGCAAT
>CAZMHK010000168.1:0-5640 GCA_964566045.1 uncultured Flavobacterium sp. | reverse complement strand
AACAGCTGTAAAACTGTGCAGAAAATGGGCTTATGAAGTAAAAGGTATTCCAGAAAATCAAGCACAAATTATTGTTTGCGAAAATAATTTTCATGGTCGTACAACTACAATCGTTTCTTTTTCAAATGATGAAAATGCGCGTAAAAGTTTCGGACCTTTTACAGCTGGATTTATAAAAATTCCATACGATGATACGGCAGCACTTGAGGCAGCTTTGCAATCATCAAGCACAATCGCTGGTTTTTTGGTAGAACCAATTCAAGGTGAAGCAGGAGTGTATGTGCCAAGCGAAGGTTATTTGGCAAAAGCCAAAGCGCTTTGCGAAGCACATAATGTTTTGTTCATTGCTGATGAAGTGCAAACAGGTATTGCGCGTACAGGTCGTTTATTGGCAACTTGTGGTAATTGCGAATGCAAAAACGGTTGTGAAAATACGCCTGAGGTAAAACCTGATATTTTAATTTTAGGAAAAGCAATTTCTGGAGGAGTTTATCCTGTTTCTGCAGTGTTGGCTAATAATGCCATTATGAATGTTATTCAGCCAGGTCAACATGGGTCTACTTTTGGAGGGAATCCTGTTGCGGCAGCAGTTGCTATTGCAGCACTTGAAGTAGTGAAGGACGAAAATTTAGCTCAAAATGCAGCTTATCTTGGTGAAGTATTGCGTCAAGGATTGAAAGAAATTGCGGCTAGAAATCCAATTATAACATTGGTTCGCGGAAAAGGATTGCTAAACGCGATTGTTGTAAACTGCGATGAGGAATCCGATTTGGCTTGGAATATTTGCATGAAATTTAGTGAATACGGTTTGCTTGCTAAACCAACACACGGAAATAAAATTCGTTTTGCACCGCCATTGGTGATAACCGAATCGCAAATTCACGAGTGTTTAGGAATTATTGAACGGGCTTTGAACGACTTTAAATAGACTGCAGATTTTTATGAAAACAATAATAAAACTCATTAAAAACAGATCTGATATTGGGGCTGGAACTCGTGGATCTGATTTAGGAATCGACGCTTTAGAAATTGCAGCTATTAATCGAGACAATGATTATTTTAATCAGCACCCGTTTCAAGATGTAAAAACACACAACGAAACCATTTATAATAAAAGCACCAGTACATCGGCCAAGCGAATCGAGCATGTGCTAGAGCAGTGCAACCGCGTACACGAAGTCGTTAAAAGTACATTGCAAGAAGGATTTTTTCCAATTGTTTTGTCTGGTGATCATTCCTCTGCTTTAGGAACACTTAGCGGTATAAAAGCGGCTTATCAAGATAAAAAAATTGGTGTATTTTGGATTGATGCTCATGCCGATTTACATTCGCCGTACACTTCGCCATCTGGAAATATTCACGGCATGCCTTTGTCAGCCGCGTTAGGGCAGGATAATTTAGAGTGCCAAAATAATGACGTAAGCCTTGCTACACAAGAGGATTGGGAGCAAATGAAAAATATTGGTTTCTCGGGACCAAAAGTGCTTCCAGAAAACTTGGTTTATTTTGGCGTTCGCGATACCGAAGAAGAAGAAGACAAGCAAATCGAGCGTTTGCAAATAAAAAATTATAAAGTAGCCGAAGTGCGCTACCGAGGTCTTGATGTTTGTGTAGCCGAAGCTTTGAACAAAATGAACGACTGCGATTTGATTTATGTGTCTTTTGATGTTGATTCTTTAGATTGTGATATGGTTTCTTACGGTACCGGAACTCCTGTGCCAAGAGGATTTGATCCACTTGAAGTAACCGCTATGTTAAAACAAATTGTGGCTTCTCAAAAAGTAGCGTGTATTGAATTCGTTGAAATCAATCCTTTACTCGATACCAAAGGAAACAAAATGGCAGAAACAGCTTTCGAGATTTTAGAAGAATTTACAACTACTTTGCTTCAAGCGTAGATTTGTGCATCACTATGCATCGTTCTCTTGCAATCTTAAATTTAATTCAGAATTTGAAATAAAAAATTAACTTGATAAAATTGTAATTTCTAACAGAATTGAAAAGAAATGAAAACAGCTATTTTAACCAAAAATGATTTAAACATAAATATTAGAGAGCAAGTTTCTGAATTATTCCGTCAATTAAGTCCAAACAAAATTCAGTTAAATCTTGAGGAAATATTAAATGAGGAAAATCAGATTACATTCGCATACTGTGAGGATGATAACAAAATAATTGGAATTGCATCAATGTGTACTTACAGAGTTATATCTGGACACAAAGGTTGGATTGAAGATGTTGTTGTAGATTCCGCTTCACGCGGAAAAGGAATAGGAAGAAAACTAATAAACTTATTAGTGGAAGTAGGTAAAGAAAAAGAACTGTCTGAAATACTCCTTTTTACAGAAGATCACAGATTGGCTGCAATCAATTTATATTCAAGCGTTGGATTCAAACTCAAAGAAAGTAAAATATATTGCAAGAAAAAATAATGAGAATTACGTTTAAAAGTGTTTATGAAATTGGGTTTGCTGGAAAACTTTTAAGATGGTTTTTAATATATCTTAAATCTTGGCAGATCCGCAATTTGACTAAAAGCTAGGAGATGATAATAACGTCTTAATCATTTAAAAGAAGGATGTTCTGATATTTTTAATTTTACAATTTTAACCAATACAAAAGCATCGATAGCAATACTATCGATGCTTTTGTGTTTTTACGAAGTTGCTAATTCTTCAAAAAGTATTTTTCTCTCAACGCAAATGCAACTCTCACAAGCAGAATCAAGGCAGGTACTTCTACTAAAGGTCCAATAACACCCGCAAAAGCTTGACCACTATTAATACCAAAAACACCGATAGAAACAGCAATCGCCAATTCAAAATTATTTCCCGATGAAGTAAACGAAAGTGCTACCGTATCTCTGTAATTAGCACCAAATTTTTTAGCCATAAAAAACATTAAGAAAAACATGATGGTAAAAAAGATTACCAAAGGAATTGCGACTGTAACTACATCTAAAGGTAAAGCAACTAGCATTTCACCTTTCAAACTAAACATGATCACAATAGTAAAAAGCAACGCTATTAAAGTAATTGGTGATATAAAAGGTATAAATTTCTGGCTAAACCATGTTTGTCCTTTTACTTTTATAATTCCGTACCGACTGATAAGTGCCAATACAAAAGGGATTCCTAGATAAATCCCAACTGTTTCTGCAATGCTTCCAATGGTTATAGGTAAGTTTAATCCTTTGATGCCTACCAAAGGCAACATAATCTCAAGAAAAAAGTAAGCGTAAAAACTAAAAAAACAAACTTGCAAAAGGCTATTGATACCTATTAAACCTGCTGTTAATTCCCGATTGCCTTCGGCCAACTCGTTCCAAACAATCACCATTGCAATGCAAGGCGCAATACCTATAATAATAAGGCCAGTCATGTACTCTGGATAGTCTTGTAAAAACAATGTCGCTAGTCCAAACATTAAAAAAGGTCCAATAATCCAAGAGACTAATAATGATAGTATAAGTAATTTTGGTTTTTGAAACATCAGCGGCACTTTCGAAAAATCTATTTTGGTCAATGGAGGATACATCATCAACAACAATCCCATTGCTAGCGGAATATTGGTACTTCCATTTGACAAGGAGTTCAAGTAAGTACTGCTATCGGGAATAAAGTAACCAATACTCACACCAAGCAACATTGCTAAGAATATCCAAAGCGTAAGATATTGATCTAAAAAATGAAGTCGTTTCTTTGCCATTACTTTGATTGTATTTGAGAAAACACAAAACACATCTCTGTTGCAATTTGTAAACTGCGTTCCATATATTTGGCGGCTTGCTCTGCTGTATTATCAAATAATTTTGGATCTTCATATTGTAGCGGAATTCTTTTTTCAGCTCCAAATATAAACGGACAGCCTTCATCCGCCTGCGAGCAAGTCATTAAAGCAGCAAATTCATCGGTAGGGTTGAAGGAATCATCGTATTTCTTTGAGAATCCAATGATAGCAGGCTCATTCAAACTGTGTTTTATTGCATAAATTGGATTAATACTTGTTGCAATGGTTTGTATTAAAAAACCATTTTGCTTCAAAATCTCAGCAACCATCGGGAAAAGTGCCGTTGCTTCTGTTCCGCCAGAATAACAATAAACATTGGGAATCTCATAATAAGCGGCAGCCGCTTGAGCCCAGATCTGTGACAAATGACTTCTTCTTGAATTATGAGTGCAAATAAAGTTCAGCCTGACGTTCGATCCTGCTGAAACTTTTTCTTGAAGATATTCAATCATCGGCTTCAAAAGGTTGCGTCTTTCTACAGGTATGGAGTCATAATCTAATTGCTCAATACTTTCTTGTAATTTGGGCAAAAGGGTAGTGTTAGAGTTTTTCATTCCACTTGTATTTTAGCAACAACCTCCGCCTGGTGTGCAACTGTTGTTGGTTAGCGTATTTAAACTTAATTTTTGCTTGGGAGCAGGAATTCCGCATTGGTCTTCAGCCAAACAGGCAGTTTGTTTGTTCAGCAATAAAAAATCAGTACCATTAAAACCAAGATCATAACGACCAATGGTGCTACTCTGATATTCAACTTCTACTTCATAGTCATCCATTTCTAACATTTTTTCAGATATATTGATAATGTTCAACAACTTAGCTGGTTTTAGTCTATGGTCGTAATCATTCGCAGCCCATAATTGAAAATTGATTATTTTTTCTTCTCGTAATTTCCCGCCGCAATCAACAAAACGGCGCACGAGTAGGCCAACTTCGGTAACATGAAAATGTTCTGGTCCATACGAGCCATCAGGCAAAACAAATGTTACCTGATTCAATTGATGCAATTCTGCTTTAATCTCTGATAATTTCATTGGTTAAGTGTTTAAATATTAGCAACAAGCGTTGTTTTTGTTTTCAAAATGAGTAGTGATTTTTCCAAAAAAAGTGTTTAGTTTAGCGAATCCTTTCTCGTCTAAGCAGTAGCAAATCGCATTGCCTTCCAGTGAACCTTTAATGATACCTGCATTTTTAAGTTCCTTCAAGTGTTGTGATACCGTTGGTTGCGCCAGCGAAAGTTCGTTTACAATCGCGCCACACATGCAACTCCCAACACTAATCAGGTGTTCTATTATGGCAATACGCGCCGGATGACCAATTGCCTTTGCTAAAACAGCCAGCTCATTTTGTTCTTCTGTATAAAATTCAAATTTAGTCGTTCCCATCGTTATATATTAATATTACAATATTACGATAAACTTTTTAATTAAAGCAACTATTTATACATTATGTATAGGTGAGTTCTATTAGTTATGCGTTCCGCCTTCTTGCTCTTGCCTTTTGGAAGGGCAAGAGCAAGCAAGTCGTCGGGCTATTCGCTACAAGTCCTCGCCACTCCCTCAAGACGGTCGTGCCTGTGGGCTTTACGCTGCTATCCCTAACGCGAGCTGCAAGAGTTAATCACGAATTTTGAAAGAACTATCTAGATATAGAGTAGAACTCGTAGACTGCAATTCTTAAAAAAGTCAGTTCGAGTGTTTTTTGCGCAGTAAAACGCAGCAAAAAATGTATCGAGAATCGAGTCACCTATGCAAAACCACCCCAACCATCCTAGCGATTAAAAAAACTTCGTGTCTAACTGCTTTGATTTTAAGACAATTAAAAAATAGTTTTAAATTAAGTTTAAAAAAGGCT
>CAZMHK010000167.1:0-5696 GCA_964566045.1 uncultured Flavobacterium sp. | reverse complement strand
CTATTAATTAATTTAAAAATTTTAAAAAAATGAAAAAAGTGTTTTTTTCTTTAGCATTAATGCTAATCGGTTCGTTTGCTTTTGCAAATAATGCAAGTCAAATTGATTTATCATCAATTGAAAGCCAAAAATTTGAATCAATTTCAATTGAGAATATTCAATTAAATTTGGACGCCAAGGGTACTTGTTACATAACAATCAATGGTTATGACAAAAATGACAATTTAGTATTTTCAACTGTTTTGCAAATCAATGATGTTGAATCTGCTGAACAATGTGACCAAATTGCTGACCAAATTGAAGCAATTTTAAACTAATTTTTTATATCCGAACAGAGTATCATACTTTGTTCGGATTTTATTTTTAAAAAGAAATAAAATGAACAAAACAATAATAATAATATTTGCATTATTAAATTATTTTCAATCGTTTTCACAACAAAAATTATACATAGAATATGAAGTAGTTTTCAATACTGATAGACCAACAAAAACAAAAAGAGCTGGTCAATTATACATCAATAATAACATAAATAAATCAATTTACAGAACAGTTATTGTTGATACTACAAAAATTGAGAAAAAAGCAGTTATTGATAATAAAATTGAATTAACATTATCTTCAAGTGTGGAAGAGTTTAACTTGTTTAATTTTAATGAGAACAAACTTATAACGAGAGAAGACATATTTAATGATAGTTTCTTAATATCAGAAGATATTCCAAATTTTAATTGGACATTATTAGACGAAACAAAAAAATTGGATTCCTTGGTACTTAATAAAGCAACTTGTTATTTTAGAGGAAGAAAATATATTGCTTGGTACTCATTGGAAAAACCAATAAAGTCTGGTCCTTGGAAATTTAACGGTTTACCAGGACTAATTTATGAGATTCATGATGAAACAAATAGATATAATTGGTACTTGAAAAAAATTGAGAAAAGTAATTTTGAATTTAATGAGTTAAGTATTGATTACTCAAAAGAAAACACAATATCAATTCAAAAATTTGCTGAATTAAGAAATTCTAAAAGTAAAGAATTTACTAATCAACTTATGTCAAAACTACCAAGAGCAGCAGAAGTTAAAAGTGAACCTATTAAAAGAACTGGTTTTGAAATTAAATATGAATGGGAAGAATAAAATTATTAATTACGATTATGCTTTTTTCTTTAAATGCAAATGCTCAAACTAATATAAAAGGTGTTATTAAGGATGGTAAAGACGAACCAATAATATCGGCTAGTGTTATTTTGAAAGATAGCGCAAACAAGGTTATTTCATATACCTACTCAAATGGTCTTGGTAAGTTTAATATAAGTACAAACAAAAAAGGAAAAATTACATTAACTGCAAATTCAATTGGATTTGAGCAAAAAAATATTGAAATTTCACTAAATGACAGTGACATTCTAGATGTTGTTTTTAATTTAAAGCCCAAAATTAATGAGTTGAAAGAAGTAATTGTAACTTCACCTCGTCCAATAACTATAGATGGAGATAAAGTTATTTATGATGTAAAATCTTTTTTACAAGGAAACGAGCAAACGGTTGAAGATTTATTAAAAAAAATACCTGGGTTAAATATAGATGCAAACGGAACTATAAAAGTGGGCAACCAAGAAATAGAAAAAGTAATGATTGATGGAGATGATATGTTTGAAAAAGGCTATAAAATCCTAACCAAAAACATGCCAGTTAATCCACTAGACAAAGTTGAACTTTTACAAAATTATTCCAATAACAAACATCTCAAGGGTATTGAAAACAGTGACAAAGTGGCTTTAAACTTAACTTTAAAAGATGATGCAAAACGTGTGTGGTTTGGCAATATTTTGGCTGGTTATGGTTTGTTTTCAGAGAATAGATATGATGCTAAAATCAATTTAATGAACTTTGGTAAAAAAAACAAATACTATTTTTTAACCAATCTCAATAATATTGGTTTTGATGCAACAGGTGATGTTGATAATTTAATAAGACCGCAAAGAACAAACGAACCCGGAAATATCGGAGATAATCAAACAGTAAAAAACGTTCTTGGTATAGGAACAGATTTACCCAATCTAAAAAAACGAAGAGTAAATCTCAACAACGCCGAAATGCTATCTTTAAATAGTATTTTCACACTATCAGAAAAAGTTAAGCTAAAAACATTAGGTTTTTTAAACACGGATGAAGTTGATTTTTTTCGAAATAGTTTACAACAATTTTCTGTTGGCAACAAAACATTTTTAAATGCTGAAAATTTTGTGGGTAGCAAAACACAAATCACAGGTTTCGGAAAAGTGGATTTAACCTACGACATTTCAAAAACTAAAACTTTTGAATACATAGGAAAATTTAACAAAACCAACGAAAAAAACAGAAGTGATTTACTTTTTAATAATGATTTGTTAAACGAAAGATTGAACGCAAATAATCAACTTTTTGACCAAAAATTTGTTTACACAAACAAATTCAAAGACAACAAAGTTTTTTTATTTTCAAGTCGTTATATCAACGAAAAAACACCTCAAAATTACTCGGTTAATCAGTTTATTTTTAGTGATTTGTTTACAGATAATGCTAATAATACCAAGCAATTCAGTAAAAACAAAATGCAATTTGCAGGTATTGAAGCACACTTATTAGACAAAAAGAAAAACGGCGATTTGTTTGAACTAAAAATTGGTAATCAATTGCGAATAGATGATTTAAACACGCGTTTTGAGTTGTTGCAAGATGAAAATAATCTCTCTTTTCCAAACGGCTATCAAAACAGTTTAACTTATGCTACCAACGATTTATACTTATCAACAAAATATCGTTTTAAACTAAAGAATTTTGCTTTACTAACTCAAGCTGATGCTCATCAATTGTTTAATCAATTAGAAAATATTAATACAAAATCAAACCAAAATCCATTTTTCATTCTACCAAAAATAGGTTTAGATTGGAAAATTAATGACAAAAATAAAATCATTACTTCATACTCTTATAACACTACAAATGCTGGAGTTTTAGATGTATATTCTGGTTTTGTGCAAACAGGATTTCGTTCGTTTTCAAAAGGATTAGAAGAATTTAATCAACTCAATTCAGCAAGTACCATGTTAAATTATACTTATGGAAGCTGGGGTGACAAGTTTTTTGCTAGTACATTTATTTTGTATTCCAAAAACAACGAATTTTATAGCACTAATTCAATTATTGCACAAAACTATTCGCAATCTGAAAAAATCATTATCAAAGACCGAGAATTTTTATCGATTTCATCAAGCATTGATCGGTATTTTAAACCTATAAAATCAAACTTAAAAATCAATTTAGGAGCAACAAAAACCAATTTTAAAAACATAGTAAACAATTCAAATTTAAGAGAAGTTAAAAATTTCAATGCTGATTATGGTATTGAGTTGCGTTCGGGTTTTAGAGGGTTTTTCAATTATCATATTGGCTCAAAATGGAATTACAACGAAGTTGAAACAATCATTAAAAATAGTTTTACAGACAATATGAGTTTTTTGGATTTGTCATTTATGTTTAGTGATAAATTTAATATTCAAGCACAATCAGAACGTTACTTTTTTGGTAATTTAGACAAAAATAACAATAAATATTATTTTTTAGATTTAGAAGCTCGTTATGTGGTTAAAGAAAATAAGTTAACTTTTTTCATATCGGGAAACAACTTGTTTAACACAGAAACATTCAGAAATTACAGCATTTCAGACATCAGTATTTCACAAACCGAATACAGATTAATGCCGCGATACGTACTTTTAAAAATGGAATACAGGTTTTGAAAAAAGAAAGGCTTCTTGCAATAGCCGTTTGACAATATGGCGGGGTTAGTCTTAATTTGAAGTTGGTATTAAACCAGCATAGATATTGCATTTAATACTGGATTAGGATTAATCGGGCTGCTTGTTAAATCTAAAGCAGCCTATATCATTTTAAGTTTATGAAATTAATAAAATTAGTTTTCTTTTTTGTTAGTCTAAGTTGTTGGAGTCAAATAAAAAGTGGTAGAATTGAATACGGACTTCATATTTCCACGTTCGAGGGTTTAGAGAAAACAACCGCAATGAAAGCGGCTTACGTCAAGGCAATGAAGAACGCACCATTTTTGAACTTTGAATTGCTATTTAATGTTAGCGAGTCTTCTTTTTCACTCACAGAAGGACTCGGACTTGATGACGATGGCGTAGACTATGCTAAAATATTCTCTAGCTACAAAGGAATGGTATATCAGGATGATGTTTATTCTTATTCGGAAATTAATGGAGACCCTGGGAATTATCTCGTGAAAAAAGATAAAAAAATAGAATGGAATCTAGAAAATGAAACTAAAGAAATTAATGGATTTGTATGTTATAAAGCAACTGCCGTAAAAAAAGTGGTTAATAGTGTCGGTATTTTTCGATTTCCAATAATTGCTTGGTATTGTCCTCAAATTCCTTTGTCTTTCGGGCCAAATGGGTATGGTGGATTACCTGGTTTAATCTTAGAATTACAAGTTAGAAATATTTTGTTTGGCATAAAAACAATCAATTTGCAACCGGATAAAAAGATTGTAGTGCCAAAACGTAAAGCGTATAAAGTAGTTTCGGAACAAGAATTTGAAGATTTGCTTTTTAAAAAGTAATACAACATTTTTTGAATTCAAATAAAATTTAATACTCAATTGTTATCGTATGAAAATAATGTATATCGTCATTTTATTGCTTTGTTCTGTTGTTTATTCTCAGTCTTCAGGTACGGTAAGCTATAGCTTTCATACTGCAAATATTTTAGAGGATATAAAAAACCCGCAGACTAGAGACTTTGCTAAAAAAATCGTTGATATTGCCAATCAGCAGGTTTTTAACTTGACTTTCAATAAAACAAAAACACAATTTGTACAAGTGGAAAGTCTTGTTCCAATTTCCGATTTCGATCAAAAATTAGGAAATGTAGCTAGAGCAGGATTTACCTCACATGATATCTTCAGCGATTTTGCTAATGGACGACAAGTTGAAATCATGAGTGATGGAACATTGGTTGAAAGTAAAAATGAGAATTTAAAATGGGAAATTACTTCCGAGACAAAAGAAATCGGAGGCTATCTTTGCTACAAGGCCATTTTGAAAATTCCGTTTATCAACCGATATGGAGAAGCGAAAGTTAAAGAAGTGATAGCTTATTTTGCACCTAGTTTGCCTTACTCATTTGGTCCGAAGGAGTTTTATGGATTACCAGGCTTGATTTTAGAACTTATTGAGAATCACAAAACTTTTGTGGTGTCAAAAATTAAATTATCGGATCAAGAATTAAAAATAGATTTTCCAAAAGGAAAAACAATTTCTAAAGAAGAATACATAAAGCGACTGGAATCAAGTATGGGAGCGGTAATTTTAAGTAAAAAAAGAGAAAAAGAAATTTCAAAACAATAACACTTGACATGACGCCCAAAAAGACAAAACTGTCAGCCAAGATAAATACACAATAAAAACGCACTCACAAATTAGTTATTTTATCGCTTGTTAAGTTTTTTATTTTGTAAAGTTTGGTCTCCATATTCTATTTTTTGTAAAGTATTCAATTTGTTTAAGTTAATAAATTTATAAAGAGTATAAACTTGTTAAAGTTTAGTTAAAAATTAAAGTAAATTCTTTTAAATAGTTTTTTTTTTTTTTGATATTTGACTTGGTTAACCAAAAAAACTATTAATA
>CAZMHK010000166.1:0-5993 GCA_964566045.1 uncultured Flavobacterium sp. | reverse complement strand
AATTATTCTCTTTAGAAAAAACGTCATTTTATTGCAATACGCCTAGCCCCGATTGAAGTGAACAGGCGCAGCGAAACAAATACTATTGTTTTGTTGCAGCCAAGAGCGACCAACGGAAGCTCCTTGGGTGAAATAAAAACAAAGAATTTGTTGCTGCGAATGGTAACAAAAAGCGGGAAAAAGCTACTGATAGAAAAGTAGAAGAACAAAAAAGTAGGTTACGATAGAAAATTGTAACGAAATAAGTCAATTGGTGTCAAACGTAGTATTATGATAAAATTATTCAAAGAAAATGTTCGAATTGCCTTAGGCTCCATTAGAACACAGTTGTTGCGAACGGTGCTTACGGTAATGATTATTGCTATTGGAATCACTGCATTGGTGAGTATTTTAACCGTTGTATCTGCCTTGGAGAACACTATCTCTTCTGATTTTGCATCGATGGGAGCCAACACTTTCAACATCAAACAGTACGAAAATACTACTCGTAATCGTGGCGGTGGCGAACGCGAAATCATCAATCCGATTATTTCGTACCCGGAAGCGGTTGCTTTTAAAAATAAATACACTTACCCGTTTACCGAAACTTCTTTGTCATTTACGGCTACATCGGCGGCTGAAGTTAAATACGAAGCCACGAAAACCGATCCTGAAAATTCAATTGTAGGCGTTGACGAATATTTTATGACCAACTCCGGATTAGAGACTAGTTCGGGAAGAAATTTCACTCGATTTGACATTGACAACAACGCTTATGTTTGTGTGGTAGGTTCTGATTTTGAAAAAGGCTTGCTGAAAAATGTTAACCCAATTGATAAAATAATTTCCATTCGTGGGGCAAAATTTAGAGTTATTGGCGTGCTGAAAGAGAAAGGATCTACTTTTGGTAACAGTCAGGATTTGCGAATTTTGATTCCAATTCAAGTGGCGCGTTCGTTATTTACTGCTCCTAACATTAATTATACCGTGAGCGTTATGGTTGGTAAAAAAGAATTGCTTGAACAAGCGCTTGATAATGCCACAAGCACGATGCGACGTGTGCGAAAATTAAGCCCGGTAAAAGACAACAACTTTGGAATAGTACGCAGCGACGATTTGATTAACCGTATTTTGGGAATCACACAATACTTAGGGCTTGCCTCATGGTTGATTGGAGTTATCACCGTTTTAGGCTCTTCGATTGCCCTGATGAATATCATGATCGTATCGGTAACCGAAAGAACGCGTGAAATTGGTGTACGTAAAGCATTGGGCGCCAAAAAAACTACTATTGCGATTCAGTTTTTCATTGAAACCTTACTTATTGGACAATTAGGCGGACTGGTTGGAATTATTTTTGGAATCCTTATTGGTTTTGGAATTGCAACTGCCATGAGTTTTGCATTCGTAATTCCGTGGGGAGCAATTATGGCTGCTTTTATCACTAGTTTTATCGTAGCGATTGCATCTGGACTTTACCCTGCTATTAAAGCGGCTGTTTTAGACCCGATTGAAGCGTTGCGATATGAATAATAGATATTTCATAACCTAATTTGGTCGTGACCAAAAAAAAGGAGCAACAAATCGTATTAAATTGTTGCTCCTTTTTAATAAGTTTTCGCCGCAGCGGATTACTTTAAGACAACATTACGTTAGACTTCCGCAACCGACTTTTTTTATATCGCAGATTTATAGTGAATCTAGAAAAAAGTGAATTTAACTTTTAAACTTAATCTGCGAAAATCCTTTTAATCTGTGGCAAAAAAGCTATGGTAATTGCTATGGGGCTAATATTCACAACAAACTAATAAGTAGAATGTATCATTCTATCATTTCCATAAATATCTTTCTTGAGAATGATGTTTTTAAAACCCATATCCTCCAACAATCCAATCATTTCTGGACCTAAATACTGATTGATTTCAAAAAAAAGAAAGCCGTTTGGTTTTAGATTTTTCTGGGCCAATTCGGCTATTTTTCTATAAAAAATCAACGCATTATCATTTTCAACAAATAGCGCTAAATGTGGCTCGTAATCCACAACGTTTTTCTTGATTTCTACTTTTTCAAGATCGCGAACGTACGGCGGATTAGAAACAATTACATCAAACTGTTCCTGTAAATCAGTTGTTTCTAGAATGTTTTGATTTCTAAAGGCAACATCAACTTGATTTTTTTCTGCGTTTTTTTGGGCTGTTGCCAAAGCATCGACAGATACATCAAGTGCGGTAACTTGGGCGTTCGGAATATTTTTTGATAAAGAAATAGCAATGCAACCGCTGCCGGTACCAATGTCAATAATTCGCAGATTTTGATCCTTTGAAGTTTCTTTTTGACTTTCGATAATCCAGTCAACCAACTCTTCCGTTTCGGGTCTCGGAATCAAAACAGCAGGATTCACTTCAAAATCTAATCCAAAAAAATTGGTTTTACCTAAAACGTACTGTACCGGAATTTCTAATTTCAGCTGTGACAAATAGGCGTTCCATTGATTCAGTTGCTCTTCAGACAGCGAAAGATCAGGATTTAAAGCTAAATCAACCCTATTGAGCTGTTGTAAATCCTCCAGGATAATGTAAAAAAAACTTTCGGCTTCTTCAGCAGAACAAATAGGTGTTAATTCTTGAATAAAATAGGCACGATAGTCTCTGATTTTCATGGAAAGAAGGTTTGAAAAATGGAGTAATTAAGCGTTTAAATCTTTCAGCATCCAAATAGGACAACTACTATGACCTGTGCAACCCATAGGCTCCGAAAGGTATTCAAAACCTACTTTTTTATAGAGCTTTTGAGCATCAGTCATGAACGGCATCGTTTCGAGGTAGCATTTATCAAACCCCATATTTTTGGCGCTTTGCAAACACAACAACATCATTTCGTGACCAATTCCTAATCCGCGTGTTTGTGGCAGAAAATACATTTTTTGCAATTCGCAAATATTGTCGGTTTGGTTGGCCAAAGGTGCAATTCCAGCTACACCCACGATTGTCTCTTGATGTTCTACCACATAATAAACCGATCTTGGTTTACTGTACTCCTCAAACATCAAATCAAGATACGGATCCTCGTAAGCAGTACCTACTTTTGGGATGTTCATTTCGTCAAAAATAGCACGGATTAGTGCTGCAACAGCAGGATTATCTTGTTTTTCAATCTTTCTGATGGTGTAATTTTCCATTTTATGAGCCAATTATTTATTGGCAAAAATAGAAATACTTTATGACAAATTTTTGAATAGTTCAAAACAAAAACATCCGCTGAAAAATTAGTACTTTTGCGCCGTGAACAAACATGAAAAATACATACAGCGTTGCATCGAATTAGCCAAAAATGGCTTGGGTACGACCTACCCAAATCCAATGGTAGGAAGTGTAATTGTGTACAATGATACTATTATTGGCGAGGGTTGGCATAAAAAAGCGGGACAAGCTCATGCGGAAGTAAACGCCATTGCATCAGTAAAAGACAAAAGCTTGCTTACAAAAGCGACTATTTATGTCAGCTTGGAACCTTGCAGTCATTTCGGAAAAACACCACCTTGCAGTGATTTGATTGTGAACACTAAAATTCCGAACGTAGTCATCGGGACGGTAGATCCTAATGTAAAAGTGGCTGGAAACGGAATTAAAAAATTGGTCGAAAACGGCATCAACGTCACTGTTGGCGTTTTAGAAAAAGAGTGCAACGAATTGAACAAGCGTTTTTTTACTTTTCACCAAAAAAAACGACCATTTATAATCTTGAAATGGGCGCAAAGTCGTGATGGATTTTTAGCGCCTTTGCAAAAAGAAATAACGACACCGGTTTGGCTTACCTCTGATCACTCGAGACAATTGGTTCACAAATGGCGCACAGAAGAACAAGCGATACTTGTTGGTGCACAAACGGTATTGGATGACAATCCAAAACTCAACGCCCGAGATTGGTATGGTTTGCAACCTACACGAGTGGTTATTGACCCAAACAATCGCATTTTAAGTTCAAATGCTGTGCTTGACGACCAGCAAAAAACAATTGTTTTTACTCGAAATCAAAATCTTCCAAACACAGAGAACACTACTTATATCACGATTGATTTTGATCAAAATAGCGTGTCACAAATGATGCTACATCTACATGAGCAAGAATTGCAATCAGTTATAATTGAAGGCGGAAGACATACTTTACAAGCCTTTATTGATTGTGGAATCTGGGACGAAGCGCGAATTTTTACCAGCAAAACACTTTTGGGAAATGGTATCAAAGCACCCTCTTTTCCTTATTTTAGCTCGACAGAACAACAAATAGGGACTGATCAACTTGTAATTATTAACAATCATGATTCAATCGATAGTATTTGATTTTGGCGATATTTTTATCAATTTAGATAAACAAGCCACTTTAAACGCCCTGCAAAAACTGGGTTTACAAGAATGGAATGCTACTCTTGACGAACTTAATGAACAGTTTGAGCGTGGCGAAATATCCCGAAACACATTCTTACATGGATTGCAACAGCAACTTCACGATGCAACTCAGGAGCAAATA
Source organism: uncultured Flavobacterium sp. (assembly GCA_964566045.1). GTDB lineage: Bacteria > Bacteroidota > Bacteroidia > Flavobacteriales > Flavobacteriaceae > Flavobacterium. The sequence continues at coordinate 1,487 of CAZMHK010000166.1, read as the reverse complement.
TTGGCGGCATGGAATGCTGTGTTGTTAGATTTTCCTCAACACCGCTTGACCTTTTTACAAGAGCTGTCTAAAAAATACCGTTTGTTTTTATTGTCGAATACCGATTCCATTCATATTTCGCATTTTGAACAACAAAACGGAAAAGCCTTTTACAAGGCCTTTTACAATTGTTTTGAAAAAGTTTATTTTTCTTTTGAAATGGGCATGCGCAAACCCGACTCTGCCATTTATCAGCGTGTACTTGATGAGCAACAACTTGACCATGACACCGTTTTATTTGTGGATGACAAAAAAGAAAACACCGATGCTGCAGCAAAGCTAGGAATCAAAGTGTGGAATTTACAAGTGGGCCAAGAAGATGTTACAGAACTTTACGAAAAATGCCAACTATAAAACAATACTTTTCGAATTAATATACACACCAATTGAACTTCGTTGAAAGATACCTACCTCACTATTGCTAATCCTACTGAAGAAATTCTGTTTAAAGAAAAAAACAGTAAGTTTTATGGATACGCTTTTCCAATAACACACGAGGAAGAGCTAAAACCGATACTTGAAACCCTACGAAAAATACATCCCCAAGCCGGACATTTCTGCTACGCTTACCAGCTAGGAGCGGAACAAACTACTTACCGCGCTAATGACGACGGCGAACCAAGTAATAGCGCAGGAATGCCAATTTATGGCCAAATTCAGTCTTTCGGCTTAACCAATGTGCTAGTTGTTGTAGCTCGAATTTATGGTGGTGTAAAATTAGGTGTGGGCGGATTAATTTCAGCTTATAAAACCACAGCGCAAGAAGTTTTAAAAGAAGCAAGCATCATCGAAAAAACGATCGATAGCGAATTTATAATCGAATTTGACTACCAAAACATGAACAAAGTCATGCGCGTGATAAAAGAAAAAAAGCTAGAAATCATGGCTCAAGAAATGAAAATAAATCCCGACACGGATGCAGCATTAGGTGTAATTACGATAAAAACACGCAAAAAAAATGCCGAAATTACTTTCGACATTTTTAATTCTATGTTTGAAATTAACATCAAAAGAGCTTAAAATTAGCTCTTAAAATTGCATTTTTCGCGCTTTATTCGATCGATTTTAGCAATTCCAAAATGTAATCAGGCGGAGCGGTTGCTTTTCCTGTTTTTAGGGACACAAAAACCAGAATAAATTGGGCCGTTGTTAATAACTCACCTCCTTCATTATAGATTTCGCAATCAAATTCAATCTTTACTGAACTTTGACTTTTAAATGTTGTATGAACTGTTAAAAGTTCATCATATCGCGCTGATTTTTTGTAATTGATATTCATCGAAACAATTGGCAAAGCAATACCACTTTTTTCCATCTCTTTATATGAAATCCCTTTGTTTCTAAGCCATTCCACTCTTCCAATCTCAAAATAAGGGATATAATTTCCGTGATAAACAACTCCCATTTGGTCTGTTTCTGAGTATCGAACTCGAACTTCTACTTGATGA
>CAZMHK010000165.1:0-6011 GCA_964566045.1 uncultured Flavobacterium sp. | reverse complement strand
CGGTCGGGTTTGACAGAGGTAATACTACCAGATGCTTTTTTAAAATGTCAAAATGTCTTAAAAACAGACAATTATGAGTTTTTTGAAGAATATTTTTGGTAGTTCTGATAATCAAGAACAAGCCCAATCAAAAATGCAGTGGAACAATTTAGAAACAATTTCACAGCTTGATGAGATAGTGGCTTTGTCACAAGAGCAAGCGGTTGTGGTTTTTAAACACAGCACACGCTGTAGTATTAGTCGTATGACTTTGAAACAATTTGAGAATGAGTTTGATTTTGCAGATCGTGTACAACCTTATTTTTTAGATTTGATTACATTTCGCGAAGTATCAAATGAAATTGCAGCTCGTTTTGGAGTTGTTCATCAATCACCACAATTAATTTTGATCAAAGAAGAGAAAGCAGTTTATGATGTTTCGCATAGCGATATTGATGCTGGAGCATTGAAAACTAAATTGTAAATACTCTCTCTTGAAATAAAAAATTGAAATAAATAGTGTTGATGAAATTAAACAAATGGCTACTAGCAGGATTAATAAGTTTTCCAATATTATTCTCATGTACAACGGTTCGAATTAGTGAAGTTAAGGAATACAATAAATCCGAATTTACCTTCGGAACAAATAAAACAGCATTACTAGTCAGTAGTGATGAGGTTGCATTGAAAGAGTTTACTAAAACTTTTGGTAAAAAGTACAAGGAAAAAGAAGGTTTCATTAAGGAGTTTGATAGTCTACTTGTTGCTACATTAAAAAATGAGAGTGTTTTTGCTTCTATTAAAATCGATAAGTCAAGAGATTTGGTTTCCAATGATTCGTTTATATTTAATCTGGAGCAACAAAAGAAAGTAGATTCCTTGTTTACAAATGCAGGAACTGATTATTTGATACGAATTGTAAGGTATGAAATAACAAATAGCATCCAAGGGAACCCAGGTATGATGATGCCAATGGCCGGTGGTGGTATGGGAATGATGGGTGGAGGACAAAGTGAGAGTTGTATTGTAAATTCTCATTTTCAAATTTACGATATCAAGGCTAGGAAAAAAGTCCTAGATTTCGTGTCAAAAGGAAGTGGTAGTGTAGTGTTTTTTGCATTTGAGCCAGCACTCAATAAAGCGATAGATAACTCCGTTAAAAATGCAGCGATTTATCTCAAGACAGGAAATGTAAAATTCTAGGTTAAGCAACACATCAAAAAAACCGCAACTTACAAAATTAGGATTTTCGCCTAGTTTGTAAAATTGCGGTTTTTTGTTTTGATACTAATAGCTACAATTATGAGAATACAGTTTATTGTACTCAAAATTCTCCCGAAGCACCACCGCCGCTGTAGCCACCGCCACCAAATCCCAGCGGTGAATCGGTTGTTTGTTGATTGGATTGTGTACCACCTACTTGTGTTGAGACAATTATATCGGCTGCTTGAAATGGAGTAGAATTGCTAAAACGATCTGGCTTAAAGGTAATTCCAGTTGTTTGATTTTGTAATTTTTTGATCAACACCAAGGTAACTCCAAATAAAAATAACCCGCCAAAAGTTAGTGCTAATTCTAATGGCAGTACAGCGTAGTAAAACCGTATACTATAAATTGAAAATGCCAATGCTGTAAAACCAAGCCAAAGTATAATTTTATTTTTTTGTTGTAATGCTAGATAGATATAACCAACAGGTATAATAAAAGTAAAAATATAGAAAAACCAAGCAAAAGGTATATCTTGACCAGGGTTGATAGCTTGTTGTAGTAAAACCACCGAGAGTTCACGAACTACCAAATAATTCCCCGAAAGATAAAACAACAGATAGCTGTAATAACGAATTAAATCTACATCAAATTTATAAAACGTTGAAGTATGCTGTAATTTTTTGTTCCAAAGTAAAAAAAGGACCAATGCAAACACCATGCTTACAAATGGAAGTATTGCTGCGGTTTCAGTACCAAGGTTAAGGATTCCGTAAAAAATGCTTGCCGTCGCGGTAACACAAGCTAAAAGCAACATACTGCGGTGCAAATAACGCAAATAACATACTGCGGCTGCTGTTGTTACTGCAATGGCTATCAAAAATTCTTCTCCTGAAGTTGCAATTCCGATGGTAGCTGCCAAGCATATTTGAAATCCGATAATAAAAGCATCATCTAAGCCATGAGCGAAATAGTTTTGTCGTGCAAAAAATTCAGTTCCTGCAAGGCCAATCAAGGCAAATACAAAAAATAGAACATCAAAATGTTCACCAGTAAATTGAAGAATTGATAGCGCAAAAAATCCACATATCGAAGAATATAAAAAACTCCCTAGTAGCAAGAATGCAACTCGTAAAAACCAATTATGGTTACTTTTAAAATCGGCTAATTCTTTTTTAATGTTGCTGTAATGCTCTTTAGTAATGAAGCCAGCATCTTGTAATGCTTTGGCTTCTTCAAGTAGATATTTATTTTGTAGTAGTGTTTTATCGTGTACTATCATGTGCAATTTTTTTATTGAAGTCTTTAATTACTTTTATGAATAAAACAATGGAACCTATAAAATAGCCTGGAATTATCATAAAAAACAGGGTTACTAATTCACCAAGATCAATAAGGGAAAGTAGTCTTCCAAGTAGAATGTTGCAGCCGATATAGCCATAAAGACAAGTAAATACAAAAAGTGAAACTGCTTTTTCTTGGTAACTAAATTTGTAAAACAAATAACAAGTATATCCGAGTACAATAGCAAAAATAGGCCAATATGTTTCGACAAGTTGCGACAGACAAGCCAATGCGATAAGATGTAGCGCGAAAGTGAGGTATAAAAATGTAAAATGGGTTTTTAAACCGATGCGTTTGCTGTATTGCGACCAAAATAGAAATGCAAATCCAAGTATAATTGCCGTGTAACAAAGAAAATCGGTAGCGATGGTTTCGTTATTTAGTAAAGCTTGCGGACTTACTGTAAGTCCAACCGCAGCAGCTAGTCCGGTGATGGAAAGAGATAAAATACTCTTGTTATCAAAATAATAAGCGCAATAAAAACCAATTGCGGTTGGAACCAATGTGGCTAAGTTGTTATGAGTGCCAAAAACTTTATATTGGTATTGCAAATAGCCAAAAAACACACAAGTTAGTAACTGAGCTGCTAAAAGGAGATAGTCCAAAATGGGATTGTCAAAGGAAACTTCCTGCTTATGAAAACCTTTTGCATTTTTATTACAAAAGTAAAAACAACCAATAGTTGCCATTAAAATTAATCCTAAAAGTATCGTGTGGCCAATAGTATCAATGTTTTGGTAAATTAGTATTCCTATACCGCTACTTATTGCCAATACTGATCCATAAAGCAACAATTTAAGTTCGTTGTGCAATGAAAATATCTTCAATTTTCGGTAGTCTTGCACTGCATCGAATTGTGATTTGTCGATTAACTTTCGATCAAAAAGGTCCTGAGTAAGGTGTTCTTGGTGGTTATGCATCATTGAAATTGACTTTTTGTATTTCAAATATAGACATTAATTGCTAATGAAATCTTTAGGGCGATTATCAAAAAAAAATCCACTCAAAGCGAATGGATTTTTAAAAGTAGTTGTGGTTGTTGCAGTAGTTGCATCTTAAAATCTGTTGTCCATTTTTTGTTTGATCTCATCTAGGCAAAGGTTGTTGATACTGCCTTCGTGAGTGTGTTGCGTAGCTTGAGGCGATTGGTAGCTGCCGTTTTCTAATTGTTCTGCAACGGCTTTGTAGGCATCTCTAAAAGGCATTCCAGCTACTACCATTTCATTTAAAGTATCTACGGTAAACAAATAATCGTATTTTTTATCGTTCAGGATGTGCTCCTTAACTTTAATATCTTTGATTGAAAATAAGGCGATATCCAAACAAGCTTTTAAGTTTTGAATTGCTGGAAAAAGACCTTCTTTTAAAAGTTGTAAATCACGATGATAACCACTAGTTAAATTGTTGGTAATCAGTGTGATTTCATATGGCAAAGCTTGAATTTTGTTGCATTTTCCACGAATTAATTCAAAAACATCAGGATTTTTTTTATGAGGCATAATGCTCGAACCTGTGGTTAAATGAGCAGGTAAACCAATAAAATCAAAATTCTGACTCATGTACAAGCATACGTCCATTGAAAATTTTGCTAAAGTTGCGGCTACACTGCTCATGGCAAAAGCAACGCTTTTTTCTGATTTTCCTCGGCTCATTTGTGCAGCTACCGAGTTGAATTTTAAAGTTTTAAAACCTAATTCAGCAGTAGTGAAACTTCGATTGATAGGAAAGGAACTCCCATAACCGGCTGCTGATCCAAGCGGATTTTGGTCGACAATTGCAAGTGCAGCATTGAGCATGCTAATATCGTCAATTAGAGTTTCGGCGTATGCTGAAAACCACATCCCGAACGAGGAAGGCATGGCGATTTGCAAATGCGTATAACCCGGTAACAATACATTTTGATGCTGTTTGGCCAAATCCATCAGCAAATCGAATAGTGCTTTTACTTGGGTTTTGAAATCGGTTACGACATCTTTGAGGTACAGATTTACGTCTACAAGGACTTGATCGTTACGAGAACGCGCGGTGTGTATTTTTTTACCAGCATCACCTAGCTTTTCAGTAAGCAGGTATTCGATTTTTGAATGCACATCTTCAAAACTATCTTCAATTTCAAATTGCCCAGCAGCTACATCTTTTATGATTTGTTCCAAGGCTTCGACTAAAGAGTGTGTTTCTTCATTGGTCAATAAACCAATGGAGCCTAACATTTTGGCATGCGCAATAGAGCCAAGCGCATCGTATTTAGCAAGTACTAAGTCTAATTCTCGGTCGTTACCAACGGTAAAATGTTCTATTTGTTTGTCTGTAGGTATTCCTTTTTCCCAAAGTTTCATATTCGTTTTTGTTTCTGGTTTACCATTTCGATTTTGTGTTTGAAAAGGTAAAATAGGTTTTTATTCGTGTTGTTTGTAGCCCTGATAAAAGTGAAAATCCTTTTATGGCGGGGTTCGCCATGAAAGATTGCAACGGATAGCAGGATTAGCTCCTAAAAAAATCGCTTAGGATTTGAATGTATAATTGAATTCCTTCTTCGATTTCGTTGAGGTATATAAATTCGTTAGCTGAATGTGACCGCAGTGTATCGCCAGGACCAAGTTTTAAAGATTGACAACTCAAAACCGACTGATCAGAAAGGGTAGGAGAGCCATAAGTAGTTCGGCCTAGCGCAACTCCTGCCTTAACTAGCCCGTGATTTAAAGGAATAGACGAAGCGTTTAGGTGCATGGATCTTGGGGTAACTTGCGCTGTAAGATGCGCAGCGATGGTTTGTAAAATCTCTTCATTGCTGTAGCAATCATTTACTCGAATATCGACCACCAAATGGCATTCGGCGGGAACTACGTTGTGTTGTTTGCCTGCATTGATTTGAGTTACCGTCATTTTAACCGGCCCAAGAACTTCTGAAACTTTATCGAATTGAAAACTGTTAAACCACTGGATAACAGGAATGGCGTTGTAAATCGAGTTATCCGGATTGTGGTGTGCCGCATGGCTTGCTGTACCTTTTACAACCACATCAAGCACTAATAATCCTTTTTCGGCAACGGCTAGTTGCATCAAAGTTGGTTCGCCTACAATGGCACAGTCTAGTTCTGGTAAGTGTTTCAATACGCTGTTTAAACCATTTTTTCCGCTGCTTTCTTCTTCTGCCGAAGCGACCATAACTATGTTGTACGGTAGATTTTCAAGTGGGAAAAAATGTGTAAAAGTAGCCAATAACGATACCAAACAACCTCCAGCATCATTGCTACCTAAGCCAAAAAGCTTGCCTTCTTGTTCGATTGGCTCAAATGGATCGAGGGTGTAACCTTGATTGGGTTTTACCGTATCATGATGTGAATTGAGCAGTAAGGTTGGTTTTGATGCATCAAAAAAGTGATTGTAGGCCCAAATATTATTGTTTTCGCGCTCAAAAGGAATGGCATTGGTGCGAAACCAATTTTCAATCAATAGTGCGGTTTGCTGCTCTTCGCTGGAAA
>CAZMHK010000164.1:0-6032 GCA_964566045.1 uncultured Flavobacterium sp. | reverse complement strand
TAAAATATTATTTTTTTTATAATACATTTACCCGTGATGTTAATAGAATTCAAATACCTATTAGGAGCAAAAGAGTAAATTATAAAGTTTGATAATCATCTGGTTTGAATTATGGATATTGATTTTTTAAATAATAAAAGTTGTCAGGACGTTGAATCATTTTGTAGCAACATTATTAGTGAAGTTCCAGATTTAATTTTTGAGTTTGTAATTGCCAAGGATAATACTTTTTCCTTTCCGCTCATAAGCCGTTCAATAGGAGATTTTTTTGAGTTGGAAATTATTTCTTTCTCAGACAATGATAAACTCCTATTATTCAATCGTATTGTAGAGCAGGATCAAAAGCCTTTTTTTGATGCCTTGCTCGATTCTCGGGGGACTCGTGCTCCTCTGGAATTCGAATTTAGAGTGCTCTTGCCTAAAAAAGGATTACGCTGGTTAAAGATAAATGCTAAAACAGCAGTTCAAGAAAACGACGCTGTTGCATTTTACGGACGCTTGTCAGATATCACTCTTTGGAAAGAAAAAGAATACGAATTGCGCATAAGCGAAGAGCGTTTTAAATTTGCTTTAGAGGCTTCAACGGCAGGTGTTTGGGATTGGAATTTAGCTACAGATGAAGTTTTTTATTCTGCTCAATCCATGAAAATAGTCTCTGATACTGTTCAAGATGTGTTTGACAGTGCAACACGTTGGGATAAACTGGTTCATCCTGCTGATTTAGAGCAATATTTTTTCGATATCCAAGAACATTTTAAAGGGCATACCCCTTATTATGAAAATCAACATCGAGTACGTACTAATCAAGGTACTTATAAATGGATTTTAGACCGTGGAAAAGTAATTGAAAGGGATCAAGATGGTAATCCATTGCGAGTGATAGGGACGCATACCGATATTTCATCTCAAAAAAATAAAGAGTTGGAATTGCAGCAAGCGATTGAGTTGGTCAAACAACAAAATGACAGACTTTTGAATTTTTCCTACATCGTGTCTCATAATTTGAATACACAGTCAGGAAATATTAAAGCAATTTTAGATGTAATAGAAGGTGAAGAAGATCAATCAAGTAGCGCTGAAATGCTGCAATACCTTCGTACGGTTTCGAATGACTTAAATGAAACTATTAAAAATTTGGTTCAACTTGTTTCTATTCAAAGTAATACTGACATTCCGATAGAGTCCCTCAATTTAAGGCAGTATATAATTAAGACACTCGATTTAATAGGCTTGTCTCATGATAGAACAAAAGTAACGGTGCATAATGAGGTGCCTGCTGAGGTATTTGTTTCTTTTAATCCGGCTTATTTAGAAAGCGTGTTACTCAATTTTACCACTAACGCACTAAAATATTCAGATCCGAAAAGACCTTTGGTGATTACGTATTCTTTTAAATTTGAAGATAATCAAAAAGTATTGTCAATTACAGATAATGGCCTTGGAATTAACTTAGAAAAACATGGCAAAGCTCTTTTTGGTTTGTATAAAACTTTTCATCAAAATTCAGATGCGAGAGGTTTGGGGTTACACATTACAAAAAATCAAATTGAATCAATGAAAGGAAGTGTTTCAGTAGCAAGTGAAGTAGGAGTAGGTACGACCTTCAAAATTCATTTTGCATAAGGTAAAGCTATTATATTCCTTTATTTTATGGTTGAAACAAAGCGCTAAGAAATTTTATTGCATAAAAAAAGCTTCCAACAAGGGAAGCTTTTCTATAACATTTTGAGCTGTTTATTTTGCAATGTTTACAGCGCGTGTTTCACGAATAACGGTTACTTTAACCTGACCAGGATAAGTCATTTCTGTTTGTATTTTTTGTGAAATGTCAAATGATAGATTAGCTGCATTTTCATCAGAAACTTTTTCACTCTCTACAATTACGCGTAATTCTCTACCGGCCTGAATAGCATAGGCATTTTTCACTCCATTAAATCCGTAAGCTACTTCCTCAAGGTCTTTCAAACGTTGGATATACGAGTCTAAAACTTGTCTTCTTGCTCCTGGTCTTGCACCTGATATAGCATCACAAACCTGAATGATTGGAGACAATAATGACTTCATTTCGATCTCATCGTGGTGTGCTCCAATGGCGTTGCAAACTTCTTCTTTTTCACCATATTTCTCAGCCCACTGCATTCCTAATAAAGCGTGTGGTAAATCGCTTTCAGCATCTGGCACTTTTCCTATATCGTGCAATAAACCTGCTCTTTTGGCTAGTTTTACGTTCAATCCTAATTCTGCAGCCATGATTCCACATAGCTTAGAAACTTCACGTGAGTGTTGCAATAAATTTTGTCCGTATGAAGAACGGTATTTCATTCTACCTACAACTTTAATCAATTCTGGGTGCAAACCGTGAATTCCTAAGTCAATAACGGTACGTTTTCCTACCTCAATGATTTCGTCATCAATTTGTTTGGTAGTTTTTGCAACTACTTCTTCAATACGAGCAGGGTGAATTCTACCATCGGTTACCAATTTGTGCAATGCCAAACGAGCAATTTCTCTTCGAACTGGATCAAAACAAGAAAGAATAATAGCTTCCGGAGTATCATCTACAATTATTTCTACACCCGTTGCAGCTTCTAATGCCCGGATATTTCTACCTTCTCTTCCAATAATTCTTCCTTTTACGTCATCTGATTCAATGTTGAAAACAGAAACACAATTTTCAACTGCTTCTTCAGTTCCTACACGTTGTATAGTGTTGATGATGATTTTTTTAGCCTCTTGTTGAGCGGTAAGTTTAGCCTCTTCAATAGTGTCTTGAATATGAGACATCGCTTTACTTTTTGCTTCTGCTTTCAAGCCTTCTACCAATTGATTTTTAGCTTCTTCCGCAGAAAGTCCTGAGATTAATTCCAATTGTTGCAACTGGCTTTTGTGTAAACGATCTACTTCAGCTTGTTTTTTGTCTAAGTTTTCAATTTTAGACTTGAATTCAGCAGTTTTAGCCTCGAATTCGTCATTTACTTTTTTCGCTTTTGAAAGTTCATTTGAAACTTGCGATTCTTTGTCGCGAACTCTTTTTTCAATTTCGGCTACTTTTTTATCGCGTGCTAAGATTACTTGCTCGTGTTCTGCCTTTAATTCAATAAACTTTTCTTTGGCTTGAAGAATCTTATCTTTTTTGATGTTTTCAGCCTCTAAGTTGGCATCTTTTAAGATCGATGCAGCTTCTTTTTTGGAATTTTTGATGAGATTAGATATATTGCTTTTCTCAATCAATTTTGCAACAGCAAATCCTACTGCAATTCCAAGTATTCCTGAGGTGATAATCGTTATTATGTTGTCCATGTTTGTTTAAATTTATGTATAAAAAAAGCCTACATTAGTGGGATTGTATAAACTCGAAAAGACAAGTTTTGAGCTAACTCACTGTTCAAGTTTCCTCGCCGGAGCGTGGCATGCTATAGTAGTGACGATTCGCTCATCCTAAATTGTTAGTGTTGAGTTTACCAAATAAGAACTAATGTAGGCAGTATCTTAGTTTTTGTAAAGAACGTTTATTTGTCGAGATATTGATCTAGTTTGGCATTGATTTTTTTTAATCTTTCAATCGTTGCTTCACCATCAATGGCATTATCAATTTGTTTTTGTTCTGTTTGCGAGGCAAATTGTAGGGCACACATAGCCAATACATCTTGTTTGTCTCTCACAGCATAATTTTCTTCGAATTGCTTAATCATTGCATCAATTTTTTTTGAAGCGCTTCGCAATCCTTCTTCTTGTACCGTTGCAACGGTCAAAGGGTATACCCTGTCTGCAATTGATATTTTTATTTTAAGCTTGTCATCCATAATCTTCCTTAATCTGATAGTTGCGCTATACAGTAATCAATTTCTCGAATTAATGAATTTATTTTAAGCTTCGTATCTCTTTTGTTTTCATCACTGCCTACTAATGAATGTGCTATTTTAAGTGTCTCATATTGTTTTTTCAAACCTTCAATTTCTTGCGCTTGCCTTTCAATAAGAGTTGCAGATTTTGCTAAATCATTCTCTAATTCTTGATTATTTTGCTCTAAACTTTTCATTTTTGTAAAAAGTTTTTCGACTTTATCCTCAAGAATATCAATAATTTCTGCAATTACACTCATTATAGATTTAATTCATTACATAATCATACAAAGTTAGTATTCCTTTTTAATTTTCCAATATTTTATTTTTATTTTTCGGTAAAATTGATTAACTTGCTTTTCATCAACAGTTTAGGGTTTTTTGTGTCAAGAGTGTTTTAAAATGTTTTTTTTACCTTAGCAAAAAATGCCGTTATGAAATTCATTTTACTTTTTTTCTTGTGTTCGTGCTCTCTTTTGGCACAAACTGATTATCCAAAAGATTATTTTAGATCACCACTTGATATTCCTTTACAGTTATCAGGTAATTTTGGCGAATTAAGGCCTAACCATTTCCATGCCGGTTTTGATATGAAAACCCAGCAGCGTGAAGGCTTAAAAGTGTATGCTGTGGCAGATGGATATGTTGCTCGTATTAAAATTTCAACATTTGGCAACGGAAAAACCATTTATATCAACCATCCCAACGGATATACATCTGTTTATGGGCATTTGCAAAATGCAGTAGGTTCAATTCACGATATAATTACCAAAGCACAGTACAAAGAACAATCATTTGAAGTTGAACTTTTTTTTAAGCCTGATGAAGTACCTGTAAAAAAAGGTGATGTAATTGCTTTATCAGGAAACACAGGAGCATCCGAAGGGCCGCACTTGCATTTCGAATTTCGAGATACCGCCAGCGAGTTTGTAATTAATCCGCTTTTGTTCGGATATGATTCCTTATTGAAAGATACTAAAAAACCAACAATTTCTGGCTTGTATGTGTACCCTCTGGACGGAAATACTACGGTGAATTATGCCAAACGCCCGTTGCTCTTAAACGTTTCATTACAAAAAGATGGTTCTTATCTTTCTGATAAAGTGATTGCAAATGGTGTAATTGGTTTTGGAATCACAGCGAACGATACCGATGACGTTTCATTCAATAATAATGGAGTGTACAAAGTACAATCGTTTTTGAACGGAAAACCTAATTTTGGATATGAGTTTAACACCTATTCTTTCGAAGATATGCGATACATCAATGCTTTGATCGATTATCCTAGGTATAAAACAACGCAGCAGCGAGTTCAAAAATTATTCATGAAAACGCCGTACAATTTGCGTTTTATACAAACAGATGAAACCAAGGGTGTCTTGACAGTTTCTCCCAACCTCTCTTTGTTGTATCGAATTGAGGTTGCTGATTTTTTTGGTAATAAAAAAATGATTAACGTTCCTATCCAATACGATTTAACATCTACTAGAATTGCTAAGGAGGAAGTTAGCGGCCCTTATCGAGTTAAAGCTGCTAAGGATAGTAATTTTGAAATGGAAAATGCTTCGGTGTTTTTTCCAGCGGGGACCTTTTATGACGATTTTAATTTGAATTTCAAGGTAAAAAACAATACGGTTACTGTTCATGATGATTCCGTGCCGGCACATTCCAATTTTACAATCACTATCAAGGATTCTACTTTAACGGCAGCACAGCGCGAAAAAATGTTTATTGGTCGTGTCGATGGAAAAAAAATAAGCTATAATGCTACTTTTCGTAAGGATGATTTTTTTCAAACTAAGGTAAAAGTATTAGGAACCTACGCTTTAGTTTCAGATACCTTAGCGCCTCGAATTAGTATGGCAATTCCAATTGAAGGCAAATGGATCAATCAACAAAAATCGGTACAGCTTACTATTGCTGATGATTTGTCAGGCATTAAATCGTACAACGGTTACCTTAACGGAAAATGGGTCTTGTTTGAATACGACAACAAAACGCGTAAAATAACCCATTTTTTTACCGAAGGATTAGTTGCTGATGGCGCCAATGAATTAAAAGTGGTTGTGGTGGATAATATGGGGAATTCAACTACCTTTGAAACGCGTTTTTTTAGAAACTCTAAACCTTAAAAGCATATCATTTGAACTCAATCAAACAGCTAGTTGTCTTGTTTTTGGTCTTGCTAAG
>CAZMHK010000163.1:0-6146 GCA_964566045.1 uncultured Flavobacterium sp. | reverse complement strand
GTTTGTTTCTCGTTTTCGAGCGTGGCACAATCAACAGTTGACGATCCCGAAATTAAAAAAATGCTTTCCGAAGTGAAATCGGAAAACATGGAAGCTACCGTACGCAAACTCGTTTCGTTTGGTACACGCCATACTTTAAGCGATACCAAAAGCAATACACGCGGTATTGGTGCAGCACAACGCTGGGTAAAATCTGAATTTGACAAATATGCTTTAGCTTCAGGCGGCAGATTGACGTCTGTAATTGACTATTTTACTGTAAAAGCGGATGGACGCCGCATTGCTACCGACAGCCAGTTGGGCAACGTAATGGCTACACTGAAAGGAACTGACCCTACAGATGATCGTGTGATGGTTATTAGCGGCCATCTAGACTCCAGAGCGTCTGACGTGATGGATGCTAAAAGTGATGCTCCGGGCGCCAATGATGATGCCTCAGGAGTTGCTTGTATGATGGAATTGGCGCGCATCATGAGCCAAAGAGAATTCCCTTTTACTTTGATTTTTGTTGCAGTTGTTGGCGAAGAACAAGGTTTGTACGGTGCTAAACATTTGGCTGATAAAGCCAAAAACGAAAAATGGAACTTAATTGCCATGTTCAACAACGACATGATTGGTAACAGCCTTTCGAGTGGAACAATGTTGCGTGACAATACAAAAGTGCGTGTGTTTAGTGAAGCGATTCCGTTTTTAGAAACTGAGGCTGAAGCAAAAGTTAGAAAGTCTATCAACCGTGATAACGACAGCCCGTCAAGACAATTGGCACGTTACATCAAAACGGTAACCAACCAATATGTAGATCAATTGGATATTGCTTTGGTGTACCGCAATGATCGTTTCTTGCGCGGCGGAGACCACACTCCTTTTAGTCAAAATGGTTTTACAGCTGTTCGTTTTTGTGAAATGAACGAGAACTACGACCACCAACACCAAGACGTTCGCAAAGAAAATAACATTCAATATGGCGACTTAGTAGAGTTTATGGACTTTGAATATATGAAAAAAGTAACCTTATCTAACTTAGCTTCTTACAGCAACTTAGCCTGGTCACCAAAAGCTCCGACTAACGTCGGAATTGAAGTGAAAGATTTAACTAATTTCTCAACTTTGGTATGGACTGCACCTGCAGGAAAACCAGTTTATGGTTATAATATTTTAGTTCGTGAAACGTCCTCACAACATTGGGAAAAAACCATTTTTGTAAAAGGAACTAAAGCTGAAATACCTTATTCAAAAGATAATTTCTTTTTTGCTGTTCAAGCGGTGGACGAATTAGGTCACTCGAGTTTGCCTGTATTCCCGCTGCCAATTCGATAAATACAACTTCTTATAACAAAAAAGCGTTCGACTCATCGAACGCTTTTTTTTATGCAGTAAAACAAAGTTTATTAATTATAAACGCTTTCTTTTTTGAAATGTACCGTTAACAAATAATAAATCACTGCTCTAAACTTATTTCTGTTTGAACGTCCGTACTGCTCCATCACCGCATCAATAGCAGCATCAAGCTCAGGACCGTCAGTAAGACCTAATTTTTTAATCAAAAAGTTATTTTTAACGGTATCCAATTCCGCTTGTTGACTTCCTGCAACCGTAGCAGCATCTGCATTATAAATTGATGGTCCGCAACCAATAGTAACTTTGGTTAGCAAATCCATATTTGGTTCTACACCGCATTTTTCTTTTAAATCTGCAGCATACTTGGTAATTAATTCTTCTCTTGCACTCATAAATAATTGGTTTAATGGTTTTTTATTAGTTTCGTAACACAACCAAATTTAAACATAAAATCTTCTGAACCAAGAAAAGTGAGATTAAATTTAATTTAACTCTTTAAAAAAATTCAATAAAATCTGGTCGTTTATTAACGTAGGTGTGAAAACCTCAAGAATACAAGCTTGTTCGTTTTGAGCAAATAATTCGGTAAGGGCAGTGTTTAAACTTCTTTCGTCACTAGCAATGGTATATTTAAAACCATACATTTTTGCCAAATGCTCGGCTGTTAAGCAATGTGAAGTTTCAAAATAAGTATTAAACACAGGAGTTTCGGCATGACCTGGCAAAATCCTGAAAATACCGCCACCGCCGTTATTAATCAAAATAATTTTAAAATTTTTAGGAATGTAGTGATTCCAAAGTGCATTGGTATCGTACAAAAATCCGATGTCACCTGTAATAAACACGGTTTGTTTTTTATTGGCAACAGCCGCACCAATTGCGGTAGATGTACTGCCATCAATTCCACTCGTTCCGCGATTGCAATACACTTCGATGGTTGGATCAATTTCAATTAATTGAGCATATCGAATGGCCGAGCTATTGCTAATTTGTAACTGAGAGTGCTGCGGTAGTGCTGGAATTACTTTTTCAAATACTTTAAAATCTGAAAAAGGGATTTTCGATAAATACAAATCGGCTTTTAGTTTTCTGTGACTTTTAATATGATCCCATTCCTGGAAGTAAGTACTGCTTCCCTTCTGCGCAAGCGGAAATAATGCCTCAAAAAATGTATTGGGAGTTACCGTAAAATGTTTGGTCAATGCGCCAAAAGTATCATAAGCACGCATCGCATCGATGTGCCAATGTTCTTTCGGTTTGTACTTTCGCAAAAAAGCTTTGATGCGTTTTGATACCACCATTCCACCAAAAGTAATCAAGATTTCAGGGCGCAGTTGTTCAAATTCAGTCTCCGTAAAAGGCGTTATTATCGTATCAATATTGCTGATAAAGGTAGTATCATGCAAATTAGAAGTCGTTTCTGTAAGCACCACAACCGATTC
Organism: uncultured Flavobacterium sp.; assembly: GCA_964566045.1. Lineage (GTDB taxonomy): Bacteria > Bacteroidota > Bacteroidia > Flavobacteriales > Flavobacteriaceae > Flavobacterium. The sequence continues at coordinate 3,366 of CAZMHK010000163.1, read as the reverse complement.
ATCTTGAGCTAAAGCTTCAATTATAGTATCGTTAACCGCATTTGGTTCATTAACACCTACTAAAATCATTTTTTTGGATGCCTTATTCCAACTTTCAGCGGCTTTTTGTACTTCATCAATTGCTAGAATTGAATTTTCAATTGCTGAAGAAATTACATTCACATTAACCGACAATTCTGTGACAGTTTCATACAAAGGCTCTTCGAAAGGTGCGTTGATATGAACAGGCCCTTTTTGAGTCAAAGCCGTATTTATAGCTTCATTAATTTTGATATCGTTTTCATTCGAAGCCTCTTCTTGTAAATTGGCATTGTATAAGGAATGATTAGCAAACACGTTCTCTTGCCTAATCGTTTGCCCATCGCCAATATCAATTTTACTTTGCGGACGATCAGCAGAAATAACAATCAACGGAATTTGACTGTAAAACGCTTCCGCAAAAGCGGGATAATAATTTAGCAAAGCTGATCCAGATGTACAAACCAAAGCTATTGCCTGCTTGGTTTGCTGCGCAATTCCTAAACCGAAAAACGCTGCCGAACGCTCATCGGCAATACTGTAGCAGGTAAAAGCAGGATTACTCGCAAAACCTATGGTTAAGGGCGCATTACGTGAACCGGGCGAAATTATTATAGTGGTGATTCCTTTGGCCAAACACAACTCAATTATACTTTGCGCTAAAGGTATTTTGGGGTATATCATCGTGTCATTTTTCTGAGTTACAAAGTTACAAACTTGGCAGGCTTTTTCCTTTTCTTTTAGCGCTTTTTTGTTAATTTTGAACCAAATCAAATAGCCATGTCTGTAAGCATTCGACCATTTCAACCCGAAGATACTCAAGCCATTCTCGATATCATTAATTACAATATTTTGCACTCTACAGCACTTTACGATTACAACGTGAGAACATTAGAGCAACAAAAAAATATCATCGAAGACAAACTGGCTAAAAATTTTCCTGTGATTGTAGCCACAATCGAAAATCAAGTAGTTGGTTTCGGAATGTATAGCGAATTTCGTTTCCGCGAAGCGTATAAATTTACAGTAGAGCATTCGGTATATGTTGATGAAAATTTTCATGGAAAAGGCATTGGCAAACTGTTGTTGGAAGAGCTCATTTCGTTAGCAAAACAACAAAAACTGCACACCATGATTGCCGTAATTGATGCCGAAAATGAAAGTAGCATTACCTTTCACGAAAAATTTAGTTTTAAAACGGTAGGCGTAATTAAAGAATCCGGTTTTAAATTTGATCGTTGGTTGCACTCGGTTTTCATGCAATTGATCTTAGAGTAATGCAGCTATAATTAGGGTACTTGCGTTATAAAAGATACCTTTGTGTTTTTTAAAACAATATGAGCTTTACCCTTCTTTCATCACCTTTACAAGGATTTACCGATTTTCGTTTTCGCAATGCCCAAAATAAATTATTTGGTGGTATTGATACTTTTTATTCGCCCTACATCCGACTTAATGGTAAATTGGTTATCAAACCATCTTATCAGCGTGACTTGCAATTGGACAATAATTTAGATTTAGAGGTTATTCCGCAAGTAATTACCAACGATGCCGAAGAATTTTTGTTTGTGGCCAAATATGTTTTGGACTTGGGTTACAAAGAACTCAATTGGAATTTAGGTTGCCCTTATCCGATGGTAACAAAATCTGGAATGGGTTCAGGTTTGATAAGCAATACAGAAAAAATCAATCATATATTAGAACGTGCACACAATGAAACGGATATTTTGGTATCGATGAAAATGCGTTTGGGATATGAATCTCCGCAAGAAATTTTAGATGTCCTTCCTATTCTTGATCAATATCCGCTTAAAAATATTGCCATCCATGCTCGTTTAGGAAAACAACTGTATAAAGGCGGTGTAGATCTTGATGGTTTTCAAAAATGTATTGATCAAGCCAAACATACTTTGTATTATAATGGCGATATTACTTCGGTTGAAGGTTTTAGAGAAATGCAAGAGCGTTTCCCATCTATTTCACATTGGATGATTGGCCGAGGTTTGATTGCCGATCCTTTTTTACCAACGATGATAAAAAATGATACTACCGAATATCCAGCTAATAAAATGGAATTATTTAGCGCTTTTCATGATACGTTGTATGCTATTTACAGTGAGTCATTATCAGGAAGTACGCATATCTTATTGAAAATGTATCATTTGTGGGAATACTTCAGTACTACTTTTTCAAATCCGCACAAAGTTTTGAAGAAAATAAAAAAAGCCCAAAGCATCCGTAATTATGAGGCTGCTGTGGCTGAAATTTTCAAAAACGAAAAAATATAAAGACAAAAATAAACCATTAAGAATTTAAGAAAAATTAAGTATTGATAATTCTAACTTAATTTCTTAACGGTTCAATGTTTATGAAATATCCGACACTTACATAAACCACAAAAAAAAAAAGATTTTCATTTTACTGAAAATCTCTTTTAAAATATTTTACTGTATAAAGTTAGCTAACTGCTTATGCTTTGATCCAATTCATTACTTCTGGATCAGTAACCAAAACTCTTGGAGAAATTACTTTTTCTAGTTCTCCCTTTTCGTTGATTAGGTATTTTTGAAAATTCCACTCTACAGTTGAATCTTGTAAACCATTTTTAGATTTTTGAGTTAAAAACTGATAAATAGCAGCCATATCATCACCTTTTACAGAAACTTTATCCATCATGGGAAAAGTAACACCAAAATTCATTTGACAAAATGTGGCAATTTCCTCGTTTGTTCCAGGCTCTTGCGATGCAAAATTATTTGCAGGAAAACCAACAATTACTAAGCCTTTATCTTTGTATTCTTTGTAAACCGCTTCTAAATCTTTGTACTGAGGAGTTAATCCACACTTAGATGCTGTATTAACTATGATTACTTTTTTCCCTTTTAGCGTGCTAAAATCAAAAGTTTTACCTGATAAATCTTCTACTTTAAACTGATAAATGTTTTCTTTAGCTGTAACTGCTGTACTCATAATTTTATCTGATTTTTTTGGTTGTGCTTGGTTTTGACAACTGAATAATACTAAAGCAAAAGTTGCTATATAAACTAGGTTCTTCATAATTATAATTTTTGTTAAAAGTACTTCTTTTTTTGTTTTAACAAATTAATTTTTTGTTAAACAGTGGTTAAATAAAAAAAGGAAGCCCGACCCTATGAACTGTCAGGCTTCCAAACAAATAAACAACAAAAACTTCTCGTGGTATTTAGAACGCATAGGTAATTTTCCCTTTCAAAAAGAAAGGCGCTCTTGGAATATTTTTTTATTCAATACTTTTTGGCTTATTTTTGAACTACAACTTTGTTGCAAATTGTGTCTTTTTCCATTTAGAATTCATTACATCTTTTTTTA
>CAZMHK010000162.1:0-6283 GCA_964566045.1 uncultured Flavobacterium sp. | reverse complement strand
ATTTGGGATACGGATTCCTTGTCGTTAACTGCAAATTCTGAACGTGCCGAAGTCCTTTTGATGGAAGTGCCAATGCAACTTTAAATAACAAACAATCTATTAATTTTTTAAATAAAACAATTATGGCTACAACTAAATGGGCAATTGACCCAACACATTCTGAAATTGGGTTTAAAGTAAAACACATGATGTTTACGAATGTTTCAGGTAAATTTTTAACTTTTGATGCTGCTATCGAAACTGAAAATGAAAGTTTCGAGAATGCTAAAATTAATTTTACAGGAGCTGTAGCTTCAGTAAACACTGGTAATGCCGATAGAGACAAGCATTTGCAAAGTGCTGATTTTTTTGATGCGGAGCAATTTCCAGAAATTACTTTCCAAGCGACTTCTTTTACACAAAAAAGCGGTTCTGATTATGAATTGGTAGGCGATTTGTCAATACATGGCGTAACAAAATCTGTTAGTTTAGCTGCTGATTTTGGTGGTACTATGCAGGATCCTTGGGGAAATACTAAAGTAGCTTTTGCTTTAGAAGGAAAAATTAGCCGCAAAGATTGGGGATTGACTTGGAATTCAGCTCTTGAAACAGGTGGTGTTCTTGTAAGTGATGAGGTTCGTTTGGCAATTGAATTGCAATTCGTTAAACAATAAATTCTATTTTAAACAGTAAGTCGTTGTTTAGGCTTTCGCCGAAGAAATGTATGCTCATGCCATGAAAAAAGTCAATATTTTATACATAGGAAGGCATCTTGAAATATTGCAAACGGTAGTTCGTTTGATCAATAAACAAGATAATTGGCAGGCGCAAGGCGTATTAGAAGATGAGGAAGCCAAAGCAATTTTTGCAGCATATAATTTCGATATCGTTTTGTTGGGATGTGGAATTTTGGAAGAAGAAGAAACGGTTTTACGCTCTTTTTTTGAAAAGCAACAACCCCATTGCCGAATCGTACAACATTACGGCGGTGGCAGCGGATTACTTACTAGCGAAATCTTACTGGCTTTAGAATAATAATTTTTCTACATATTAAAGGCAAACCAAACAAGCGTTATACTTGGTTGTTTTGCCTTTTTTTATTTTGCTAAACTTGTGTTTATTTATTCTTTTTAGCTTTGATCATCATTTCTAGTTGATCCCAAAGTTCTTCTGGAATAGCCTCTAAAAGGTTGAATTGTCCCGCTCCTTTTAACCATTCGCCACCATCAATGGTAATGACATCTCCGTTTACATATGCTGAAAAATCAGATACCAAATACGCAGCTAGATTAGCAAGCTCTTGATGATCTCCCACACGTTTTAGCGGAACTTTTTTAGCCATATCAAACTTTTCAGCCAAATCACCAGGCAATAATCGGTCCCATGCGCCTTTGGTAGGAAACGGACCTGGAGCAATGGCATTGGTACGAATTCCGTATTTTGCCCATTCTACAGCTAAACTTCTAGTCATGGCCAATACACCAGCTTTTGCAGTAGCGCTAGGTACTACATATGCTGATCCCGTCCAAGCATAAGTCGTAACAATGTTTAGCACCGTAGCCGAAGCTTGTTTGGTGTCAATCCAATGTTTACCAAATACCAAAGTACAGTTTTTAGTACCTTTTAATACAATATCAATTACGGTATCAAATGCATTAGCTGATAATCGCTCGGTAGGTGAAATAAAGTTTCCTGCTGCGTTGTTTAACAATACATCAACTTTTCCAAAAGTTTTTAAAACTTCTTGCAACATATTTTCCACTTCGGTGTAATGACGTACATCACACTGAATGGGTAAGCAGCTACCGCCTGTTTCTTGCTCTAATTCTGCAGCTGTTGTTTTCAATTTTTCTAAATCGCGAGACGAAATAGCAACCTTGGCACCCAGCTCTAAAAAATATTTAGTCATGGCTTTTCCTAGGCCACTTCCGCCACCAGTAACCACAATTACTTTGCCTTCTAGGGCATTATCGCGTAACATTTTATCTGTATAACTCATCTTTTTTCTTTTTTACAATTGTAAATATACTAAAAATTAAATAGTATGCACGCATAATAAATTTATTTTCTAACCAATATTACAAGGCACATAAGCGCGCTGCAGCCGCTTCGAGGGTTGCATTGTCTTTGGCAAAACAAAACCGAATCAGTTTTAAATCTTTTCCATCGGCATAAAATGTAGAAATTGGGATGGCCGCTACTCCATAATCGGTAATTAAACGTTTGCAAAAATCTACATCACTTTCTTGCGAAATAGCCGCGTAAGAGGCAACTTGAAAATACGTTCCCTCGCAAGGCATTAGTTCGAAGCGACTGTTTTGCAAAAGACTTCTAAAATAATCTCTTTTTTCTTGATACATCTTTTTGATGTCGGCAATAGCAACTACATCTAAATATTCGGCAATAGCAACTTGGCAAATACTGTTGACGCTAAAGACTAAAAACTGATGTACTTTTTTAATTTCGGTCATCAAGTGTTCTGGAGCAACCAAATACCCAATCTTCCATCCAGTGATATGAAACGATTTTCCAAAAGAGGATACGACAATAGTTCTTTCATGCAAAAAGGGGCGCGTGTGAGCGGAAATGTGGTTTTCTTCGAACGTGATGTATTCGTAAACTTCGTCAGAGAGTAAAAGCACTTTTGGATATTTAGCCAATAAGCGTTCTAGTGCTTCAAAATCAGTTGCTTTCAGGATTTTACCAGTTGGATTGTGCGGATTATTGATAATCAGCATTTTGGTTTTTGGACTAAATGCTTCTTCAATGCGCTCCCAATTGGTTGCATAGTCGTCGTCAAGTGGTACTCGAACAGGTTTTGCTCCAGCTAAAAGGATAGGAGTCTCGTAGCAATCATAACTTGGGTCAACAATAACTACTTCGTCATTGGCTTGAATGAGCGCCGTAATCGTAGTGAAAATTCCTTGGGTTGCACCAGTAGTTACCAAAACTTCGGTTGCAGCTGCTATCTTTCTTTGATAAGAATCTTGTACCAATTTTGCTATTTTATCTAGCAATGGTACATATCCAGCCATAGGTGCATATTGGTGGACATTTTCCTGGGCGAGTCGCGCAACAGTGGTGGTTAGCCGGTCGTCAACGGGAAAATTAGGAAAGCCTTGAGATAGGTTTATCGCGTTGTGCTTTGCTGCCATTTGCGACATTACCGTAAAAATACTTGTGCCGCTGTTCGGTAATTTACTCATAACAATATTAAAGAAAGACTCCAATTGGAGTGTTAGTTTGGTAAGGTAAAAACAAGTGAATATAAAGATCTAATTTTTTTATTGTTTTGCTTTCCAGGTATCCATTTTGGAGATAATTTTAAAACACGTAAAAGTTCTTGTCCGGTACCAAAACCAATGTCATAGACAATTTTTATATCACTTAAAGTACCATCTTTTTCAATAACGAAAGTTGCAAATATCTTACCTATTAGAGCTGGTTGCTTATCTGGTTTTTTATAATTTTTACTTAAAAAATTACGAAACTCAACTATTCCTTCAGGAAAACTTGGCAGAATTTCTAACCCAGCAAGATTATAGATATGATTTTCATCTAAAATTATTTCTTCTTCATTGTAATTTTTGAGGTTATCTCGAAAATCATCAGCTTTTTTCTTTACTCCCTTACTTTGAGAAAATATAACTTGCGAAAAACATAGTAAAATTAATATTAGAAATTTTCCCATAGATGATTTTAAAATTTATTTTTACATTTTATGAATGATAAAAATGGTTGGACGCTTGTGTAAATCTATGGATTCCTTTTTCCAAGCGGCAATTTTTTTAGTTCGAATGTATTCTGTTGGTAAAGTAATATCAGTAGCAATACACAACAAGGTTTCTGGATGTAAAACCTGAATTAAATCCTCTAGTAGTTTGTTGTTGCGATAAGGAGTTTCAATAAAAATTTGCGACTGATTTTTTTCAAAAGAAACACGCTCTAAGGTTTTAAAGCTGGCTTTCTTTTCGTCTTTTTCGATAGGTAAGTAGCCGTGAAATGTAAAACTTTGACCGTTCATACCTGAGGCCATCATTGCCAAAAGGATTGAGGAAGGGCCAACTAACGGAATAACTTGAATGCCTCTGTCGTGCGCTAGTTTTACAATTACAGCGCCAGGATCGGCAACACCTGGGCAACCTGCTTCGCTCATTAAACCCATGTTTTCGCCTGCAAGTAAAGGTTTTAAAAAGTCAAGATGCTCTTTGGTTTCGGTGTGTTTGTTTAAAACAAAAAGCTTCAATTCTGATTGCTTTTTCTCAGGAACAACCAGTTTTATTGATTTTCGAGCAGTTTTGTCGTTTTCTACAATATAATGATCAATCAGTTCAATACTTCTTTTTATGGTTTGTGGCAAAACATCCATCGGGTCACAATCGCCCATGGTTGTTGGAATTAAATATAGTTTGCCAAAAGTGTTGGTTGATTGCATAAAATAGATTTGTAAAATGTAAAAAGAACAGCTAACGGTTCAATTTTATTTCTAACTTGAATTGAACGACTATAAAAAGGAATTAATTTGAATTTTGAGCCAGTAGCTTTTTTGCAATTTCATCACATGCTTGATCTAGCATCTGATAAACCATATCAAAACCGTTGTTCAAACCGTAATACGGATCTGGAACATCAACATTTTCACCTGGAAAAATTTCGTTCAAAATCATTTTTACTTTAGCCGCTTCTTCTGTGTTACGAGCAAGTCGTATGACATTTTTGTAATTTGAACTATCCATCACGTAAATGTGATCAAAACGCTCAAAATCAGCTTCACTAAACTGTCTGCCACGTTGCTGCGTGATGTCAATGTTGTTTTTGCGAGCTACCGCAATAGAGCGTTCGTCTGGGCCATTGCCTACGTGCCAAGCGCCCGTACCAGCGGAATCAACGGTAAAAAGATCTTTGGGTAGTTTAGCTGCTAAAATGCCTTCTGCCAATGATGAACGGCAAATATTTCCTAAACAAACCATTAAAACTTTTACGGACATGATGCTATTACAAAGTTAGTTTCTTGTTTATATCGTCTACAAACTTTTTGAATTGTTTGTCGGTTGCAACCAAATTGTCAACGGTTTTGCATGCGTGCAATACAGTAGCGTGATCACGATCTCCTATTTGAGAACCAATGTTTGCCAAAGAAGCCTTAGTGAATTTTTTGGCAAAAAACATAGCCAATTGTCTGGCTTGCACCACATGACGTTTGCGCGTTTTCGATTGAAGCGTTTCTAAATCTAATTGAAAATAATCCGATACGATTTTTTGAATGTAATCAATAGAGATTTCTCTTTTTACATTCTTAACAAACTTTTCTACAACACTTTTGGCCAATTCGATGGTTACTTCTTTTTTATTGAAAGAAGATTGTGCGATCAATGAAATAATGGCACCTTCAAGTTCACGAACATTTGATTTTATGTTGCGAGCCACGTATTCAATGATGTCTTCTGGAATTTCAACACCATCGCGGTACAAAATATTCTTTAAGATAGAAATACGAGTTTCGTAATCTGGTTGGTGCAATTCAGCAGATAATCCCCATTTGAAACGAGACAATAAACGTTGTTCAATGTCTTGCATGTCAACAGGTGCTTTATCCGAAGTTAAAATAACTTGCTTTCCGTTTTGGTGCAGGTAATTAAAAATATGGAAAAATACATCTTGCGTTCCTGATTTACCTGATAAAAACTGAACATCATCAATAATCAAAACATCGATTAATTGATAGAAGTGAATGAAATCGTTTCTGTTGTTTTTCTTTACAGAGTCGATGTATTGTTGTGTGAAAATTTCAGCTGAGATATATAAAACTGTTTTCTCAGGATATTTGTCTTTGATTTCAACACCAATTGCATGCGCCAAGTGTGTTTTCCCCAAACCAACTCCGCCAAAAATCAATAAAGGATTAAAAGAAGTACCACCAGGTTTGTTGGCCACAGCCATACCTGCTGAACGAGCCAAACGGTTAGAATCTCCCTCTAAAAAATTATCAAAACTATAATTCGCGTTCAGTTGCGATTCGATTTTTAAATTACGAATCCCCGGAATTACAAATGGGTTTTTAAGTTCTGGATTTAAGTTTTTAAATGGAGCATCAACTTCCTGTGGTTTCATAGGAACTCTATTGGCACTTGGCAACTGTTCAGTAAACGGTTGTTTGTTGCCATAAGTGTTTTCCATTCTAATTTTATAAAGTAACTTTGCATTTTTGCCTAGTTCTTTAGTAAGAGCCACTTTCAATAATTTTACATAGTGTTCTTCGAGCCACTCGTAAAAAAATTGTGATGGTACTTGAATGGTTAAAACG
>CAZMHK010000161.1:0-6417 GCA_964566045.1 uncultured Flavobacterium sp. | reverse complement strand
TAATGTATAAAAAAGGTACTTTATTTTTATTTATCTCATTTAAAAGGATTTTTGATTCACTAATAGATAAAATAAATTAGTAAACAATCACTATTATTGTAAGAAGTGTAAAAGGTTAACAATCACTAATTCCAACCGGATTGCTAAACAATTGATTTTATATAAAATAAATCAAATTATGGTCATTGATAATGCTCTAATATGGACATGGTTTAATCCTCTCTCTAAAAGAATGTTTCTATTTAATTAGCACATCAATATGCAATAGTCAAGAAAATGAAAATGATTTAAATACAGCTTATTTTATATAAATCATAAAGAGCTAATATTTAAGACAATAAGCGTCACAACAGCAATTAAAAGTATTTGTAAGAGTAACTTTAACAACTTTTTATTTCTGTGTTACTTCTAAAATTATATTTTTGCGACCTAATTTAAGATAAAACAATTATGAAAGATTTAGTTGCAAAAATCAATGCTGAGTTCGAAACATTCAAAACAGAATCTGAATCTCTTATTGAAAAAGGTATTAAAGCTGCGGGTCCAAGAGCTCGTAAGTCTACTTTAGAGCTTGAAAAACTTTTAAAAGAGTTCAGAAAAGTTTCTGTTGAAGAATCAAAAAAATAATTTTTTTTCACTTCAATTGAACCTCGTAGGCCTATGCTTACGAGGTTTTTTTTTTCATAAAGCAAAAATTAAAAAGTAATTCTTTTAAACTAAATTTGTTTTATTGGAAATCAATTAATTGTTAGTTGGGTATTTCTACAAATGGAAAACTTTATCTTTGTTGACATTTTTTAAATCTTAACTCACAACAAATATCTAATCTATGGCCGAACCTTTAAAAGAGATGTTTAATTACAGTTATTACAACGAACTAGGACGTGTTTTCAAACTAGAATATTCCAATTTTAACGAATCGGAATTTTTGGAACAGGTAATGGATTCTATTGAAAACAGATCTCTTAACGAACGTTTGCGCTTTACTACCCGTGCACTCCAACGACAACTTCCGTCAGATTTTGCTGCTGCAGTTGTAATTTTGAATGCAGTAATTGTAAAAATGAAAATTGGATATACAAATTTGATTTTCCCTGATTATATTGCTCAGTTCGGAGGATCTCATTTTGAGATATCAATGAAAGCTTTAGCCTTGTACACGCAGTACGGTTCATCAGAGTTTGCAATTCGCACTTTTCTAGAAAAAGATTTTAGCGCTACCATGCAAATGATGTTACAATGGTCACAGGATGAAAATCATCACGTTCGAAGGCTAGCTTCTGAGGGATGCCGTTTGCGATTGCCTTGGGCCAAAATTGTTCCTGAACTATCCAATAATTTAGATTCAATTATTGCTATTTTGGAGCAGCTAAAAGAGGATCCCTCAGAGTATGTTAGGCGTAGCGTAGCCAATAATTTAAATGACATTTCTAAATCTAACCCCGAGATTGTCATTGCGTTTGTCCAAAAATGGATGAATACCTCTCCAATAACCAATTCAATGTTACGTCATGCGTGTAGAACGTTGTTAAAGCAAGGGAATCCGGAGATATTAAAACTTTTCGAACTCGATGCAACACTGTTTGAAATCTCTGATTTTACTATTGAAAACTCACAAGTTGCTATTGGTGATTATTTGACATTTGACTTTAAAGTACAAAATAATGCTGAGTTGATTGCAAATGCAAGATTAGAGTTCGCCATTCATTACCTAAGACAAAATAATACACACAATAAAAAAGTATTTAAAATTACTGATCGACAAGTTGCTGCTAAAACGAGTATAACTATTCGTAAAAAACATAGTTTTAAAATAATCACCACTAGAAAATTTTACCCCGGAATTCAAAGGATTTCGATTATTGTCAATGGACAAATTAAGCAAACGCTTGAGTTTACACTTTTGCTTTGAAACATATTAAAACAGCAACTAATTGATTTTGAGAATAGCTAGCGCCATCCCAAGCTTATAATGATAATGTCAAATTATTTTTTAGCTCATACAGATTAAAGAAATTTATTTCATTTTATTTTCTCAATTCCAATGTCAAAAGATAATTTTAAAAATTATTTAAGCAGTTTAGAGATCGGTAATTTTGATTTTTTTAATTGATCAACAGCAATTTTTGCGATTTCTGTTGCGCCTAATACGGACAAATGCGTGTTATCTTCAATTCCTTTAGGAATATAATTATTAGAATTGGGTGCAAAGTGTAAATGTAATTCTTTTGATTTTTCAACTCCATAGCGCTCTTCCAAAAGTTCAGTATGGTACTGCATATCAATAAATGGAACTTTGTATTCAGCTGCAACAAGTCGCATTTCTAGCGTATAATCTCCGTGCGAATCAATCAATACGCCTTGTTCATTAAAAGTTCGCCTTGTGATAGATGAAAATAATATAGGCGTTGCGCCTTTACTTCTTGCCTCTTTCACAAACCGAATCAAGTTATGTCTATAACTGGTATGCGGGTTGGTATAGCGCGTAGGATCGGTCGTTTTTCCATCGTTATGACCAAATTGTATAAAAACATAATCTCCTTTTTTTAATGAATCATAAACAGCATCCCATAATTTCAAATCAATAAAACTTCTGGTGCTTCGTCCATTTACAGCTCGGTTGTCAATGATTACATTTTCATTAAAAAAAGGCTGTAGCATTTGTCCCCAACCTCGTTCAGGATTTTGATCAGGATCAATTTTATTAGCCATCGTTGAGTCGCCAATGGTGTAAATGGTTGTTTTTTGTGCCCAACTACTTAAAGTAATACAGCAAAGCAAAATCAGATATTTTTTCATTTTAGTATTATTTAATTTAAATTATAAGCTTAGTACATCCAATTATGGCGCGAGATACCAATTGGTGTTTCCATCTTTTAAAACTTTATCGATGTGATAAAAACGTGCCTGTTTTTTAGTTAACTGTTTAGCCCACTTTACCCTATTTTTAGGCCTAAAACCAGGTCCAAAACAATCATATTCTGCATAAAAAACTGTTTTTTCTGCCTCTTTTTTAGACCAATTATGCCAACCTTCAGGTACAATATGGCGATCCAAACTGCATTGTATAAAAACAGTTTTCGCATAAATTCGCCACGGTCTACCTAAATAAACCTCATTAACGTCTGTGCTCGCGGTTAACTTGCAATTTTTAAAAACCAAGCCGTAATTATTTTCTTTTATAGTGGAAGCGGCAGTGATATAGGAGTTTTTTTTACTGTGTAAGATACAATTATCAAAAAATGCAGTTGCATTTCCAAAAATATAATCGGTAGTTCCTTCGATATAACAATCCTTAAAGTAGTTTTTAAAATGTTCTCCTGCAACAAACAAAGTATCTTGATTACCCAGCAAATTGCAATTTTTGATTAAAATTCTATTAGCATTGATATGCAGACTTACCGCCTGACCAATATCTCCTGCACTGTTTTCTATTGTTAAATTTTCAGCTATAAAATCATTCCCCTCAACTAGCAAAGTAGAAGTGTAAAAAGTACTATTTCGTCCTAGATTTATTTTTTCAAAATGATCATTAAAACGGATAATAGTTTTGTCTTTACTTTCGCCAATCAACGATATGTTTGGATTCCAAGCTGGCACTTTAACTTTTTCAAAATAAATTCCATTTTTGATAAAGATAGTAATGCGCTCTGCTGGATAAGAGCGAACAGAATTAATCGCCGCTTGAATTTGAGAAAAATCACCCGAACCGTCTTGTGCAACAATAAGATAATTTTCGTCTTTGTTTGAGCTAATTTTTTTGTTTTGAATGGTTAAAAAATCACTATTTAATGAAATAGAAGAATTTAGAGATAAAAAATTTACTACATGAGTAGCATTCGCATAAATTGATTGAAACATCAATACTGAAAAACAGAATATAAAAGTTTTTAAAAATCGAAAATGGAATGAAGGTTTCATAAAAATTTCAAATTTATTGTGATATGCAAATCAGGTTTTAGTTACAATCGGTTCCTTGGATATTTTCGATAGCAAATTTCAGATTATAGCCTGTTTTTTCAATTGGAAAATGATAGATTACAATTTAGTGTTATCGATTGCATAACTAACGTAAAAGTAAAAATAAAAAGGAAGTAAACAAGAAGCGATTTCAAAATATTGGCAGTAATTTTATACAAAATGAAGTACTCGATAAACAAAAGCAAATAAAATATTACATCATTTAGGAATAATGTTTGGTAATAACAGCTATCTTTATATCAACTCAAAATAGTGTGACCATGAATGGATTTTTTAAAACTATCATCGCCGGATATGGCGCAAAAAAATTAGGAGGCGGTTGTTTTGGAACCATCCTCCTATTTATTATTATTTATTGGATTTTAGGTTTTTTTTAAAATCCGAAATTCCTATTTTTAACTTTAATAAGCTAACAGCCCAATAAGTTCATTTTCAAAACGATCTTTTGGTAAATACTGATCTTCAAGCGCTTTTGTGAACGGTATTGGTGTGTCTAAACTGCCCACTCGTTTTACTGGTGCATCCAAATATTGGAAACAATTCTCCATAATCAGTGCTGATAAATCACTAGCGATTCCGCCAAACAAGCTGTCTTCTTGGTAAATTATTGCTCTTCCTGTTTTTTTAACCGAGGCAAAAATGGTTTCTGTATCCAAAGGCTGAAGCGTTCTTAAATCCAATAAATCTGCTGAAATTTCTGGATTTTTATCCAATGTATCAATTGCCCAATGAACTGCCGCTCCAAAAGCGATAATAGTAACCGAATTACCTTCTTTCAATAGAGCCGCTTTTCCTAATGGTAAAGTGTAATAATCTGCAGGGACGTCTTGGTAAACGCTTCTGTACAATTGCTTGTGCTCAAAGAACAATACCGGATTTGGATCATTAATTGACTCATTCAATAAGCCTTTTGCATCATAGGGAAAGGCTGGATAAACTACTTTTAAACCCGGAGTTTTGGTAAACCAAGCTTCATTAGTTTGAGAGTGAAATGGTCCTGCTTGAGTTCCACCGCCACAAGGCATTCGTACTACAACATCCGCTTTTTCTAACCATCGATAGTGCGATTTGGCTAATAAATTCACAATCGGATTGAATCCTGTCGAAACAAAATCGGCAAATTGCATTTCAACAATCGCTTTGTAACCATTAATAGAAAGTCCCATTCCTGCTGAAACTACGGCGCTTTCACAAATAGGAGTATTAATCACGCGCTCTTTGCCAAATTGCGCTACAAAGCCATCGGTAATTTTAAAGGCACCACCATATTCTGCAATATCTTGGCCCATGATTACCGAATTTTCAAAGCGCTCCATAGATTGTTTCAAAGCACTGGAAATCGCATCAATAAAACGAATGTTTTCTATTTCTGCTGATGGTTTAACTTCTTTATATACAAATGGTTTATATACATCATTTAGTTCTTCCGTTAAAGACGCCTCTATTTCAGGTTCTGCGTTGGCTAGAGCCAAATGTTCTTCAATTTCCTGTTTGATACCTAGGTGAAACGCCACATCATCATCCGATTTCAATATGCCATTTTCAATCAAATAATTTCTGTAATTTTCCACAGGATCTTTCTCAGCCCACATATCCATTAATTCCTGCGGAACGTATTTGGTACCACTCGCCTCTTCGTGACCGCGCATTCGGAATGTTTTAAATTCTAGCAAAACAGGACGTGGATTTTCTTTCATAGAAGCTTTTAAATCTGATAATAAGTTTACAACTTCCAGAAAATTATTTCCGTCAACAATATGACTTTCCATTCCGTAACCAATGCCTTTATCTGCTAAATTTTCACAGCGGTATTGTTCATTTGTTGGTGTAGAAAGTCCGTATCCGTTATTTTCAATCACGAAAAGCACGGGCAATTCCCATACCGAAGCAATATTTAAAGCTTCATGAAAGTCACCTTCACTTGTAGCTCCTTCTCCAGTAAAAACAGCTGTAATTTTGCCATTTTTCTTGAGTTTATTAGCCAAAGCAATTCCATCAGCCACACCTAACTGCGGACCCAAATGCGAAATCATACCAATAATTTTATACTGTTGCGAACCAAAATGAAAACTACGGTCGCGACCTTTTGTAAAACCATTGGCTTTGCCTTGCCATTGCGAAAACAGACGGTATAACGGAATATCTCTTCCCGTAAATACGCCCAAATTTCTATGCATCGGTAAAATGTATTCATCGGAATCTAAAACTGCTGTAACACCAACGGAGATGGCTTCCTGTCCTATTCCAGAAAACCACTTGGATACTTTGCCTTGGCGAATTAGTTTTAGCATTTTTTCCTCGATAAGACGCGGTTTTAATAGCTTTTTGTAAAGTGTTATTAGCTCGAGGTCAGTGAGGTTTTTTCTATCAAATGTCATTTTATGGTTTTTTAGTATCGATACCAAAGATAAAAATTTATAACAGTTTTGATTAATT
>CAZMHK010000160.1:0-6419 GCA_964566045.1 uncultured Flavobacterium sp. | reverse complement strand
AAAGGAGTTCATTAAACCCACATTGAAACGCTCTTTGGCAAAATCAACTGCATTTTGTCTAGCTTCTAAAGCTGTAATGGCAGACTCGTATGATTTTAAGGCTCCTTTTGCATCTGCGAAAGCGGTGTACACATTGCGTTGCAAATCTAAATCTTGTTGCTCAACAGCTATTTTAGATCGCTCAACATTTATTTTTGAACGTTCAACATTATTTCTCACGGATAGACCATTTAAGATTGGAATAGACAACTGCACCCCAAAAGAATGACCTTTATTGTCACTAAACTGATCAAAAAATGGAGCAGGCTTTCCTAATACCCTTATAAAATTAGGAGCCAAAACATTTTGATTTGTTCCTTCAACAATACCAATTTGTGAAGTTGGATTAACTGTATTAGGCACTACACCAACAACTCTATCACTATATGCTACTCTAGAATTAAAGCTATAAAAACCTTGAATAGTTGGTTGGTAGGCACCTTTAGCAATAACAACGTCTTTTTCTGCAAGTTCTAAATTAGTTTTTGCAATTTTTAACTCTGTTCTACCCTCAAGAGCTTTGCTGTAAATAGCATTTGGAGTTTGCATCATGATATTATTTTCATCCTTTACATCGGTATCATCAACAATATCAAAATTTTCAAATTCCTTAAGTTGTAATAACTGAGATAAACTCAATTTAGAAATCAACAAAGCATTTTCAGCAGTAATTATATTTTGATTATTGGTAGCAACCGTAGCTTTTATATCTAACAAATCACCTCTTGGTATTGATCCTGCTTTGACAAGAGCTTCTGATCGCGCATATTGCTTTTCGTTGATATCAAGTTGTTGCTTTTGAACTTTTAAATTTTCTTTGTTAAAAAGTACTTGCAAAAAAGCATTGGCTACATTTAAAGCAATATCTTCCTGCATTTTTACCAATTGATACTTAGCCGCAACAATTGACAAATTAGAACGACGCAAGCGATTTTGATTTTGTAAACCTTTATAAATATCAACACCTACGTTTATACCAGCAGAGGTAAATTGTGTAGTTTGATTTTGAAGTAAACCTGTTGTGATATCTTGGTTCAAACCAATGTTCCAAGAGTGCGAAGTATTAGCATTTATAGAAGGTAAAAAACTCCCAATAGCCCCTATTTTATCAATTACAGCCGTTTTAGCATCCAACTCCGACTGCTTGATAGAAATGTTGTTTTGAATGGCATAATTAACACATTCTTGCAGGGTCCATTTCTTAGTTTGCCCATGAGCTGACAAACTGAGTAACGCCATACAAATGAAACCGATACAACTTTTATTTTTCATATAATTCGAATGAAATTGCAGGACAACTGCAAAAAAATTTAACATTTTAGTTCTTGTGCGAAATCAATGCTTCACAATATGCACCACTGCAACTATAATTCTTCAATTAGACTTGGCAAGCAAGCATTTGTTACAAAAAAAATTAAAAAAAGAATAGATTGCTTAATTTTGCTGGCACAAGACACCTTTATGAAAACATTACAAAGCTCATTTTTAGTTATTCTAAGCGCTCTTTTTGTTGCGTCCTGCTCAAGTGCTTCAAAAATTAACACGCTCAAACCAGAGCCAGATGATGCGGCTCCATTGCAATACGAAAGCCAAATTTCATACATAAATTTACCTATTTCAGTACAATTAAGAGACATCGAAAAGCAAACCAATACAAGCTTAAGCGGACTGATTTATGAAGACAATGTAATCGACGATGACGATATTGAAATGAAAGTCTGGAAACAAGCACCGATTCAAATTACGGATGCTCTTGGAAAAATTAAAACAATTTTACCGCTAAAAGCAAACATAAAGTACCGCCTCGGCACTAAAAAAATGGGCATTGAACTTTATGACACACGTGAATTCAATTTGAATGGAATCGTCACATTAGAAAGCGATGTCCAACTAGTAAATTGGAAGTTAAACACCAAAACCACCTTAAAATCGTTAGACTGGACCGAAAGCCCAAGCATGGTTGTTTTAGGTAAAAATGTTCCAGTTACCTATTTAATCAACCCAACAGTTCAACTTTTTAAATCAAAAATCGAAAAGAAAATTGATGATGCTATTGCCAAATCACTTGATTTTAAACCAAATGTTTTAGCTGCTCTAGAGAAAATTTGCCAACCATTTCAGTTGAGTGAAACTTATGAAAGTTGGTTGCAAATTGCACCTCTCGAATTATATACAACAACCGCAAAATTAAAAAACGGAACCATTTTACTGGACATGGGGTTAAAATGCAATATGGAAACAATAATTGGCAAAAAGCCAGATTCTAAATTCAATGCCAACAAAATTGCATTAAAAACTGTCCCAAAAATTCCACAACAACTTTCGGCTAACATTGTTGCCATTTCTGGATACCAAGAAGCATCACAACTGATGACTAAAAATTTTAATGGTCAAGAATTTGGATCCGGCAACAAAAAAGTAAAAGTAAATAAGGTAGACATTTGGCACAAAAACGGCAAAATGATTATTGCTCTAGATGTACAAGGAACAGTAAATGGTACATTATATTTGGCGGGAACACCAGCATATAATGAACAAAAGAAAGAAATCTATTTTGAAAATTTAGATTACGCACTCGATACAAAAAACAAACTAACGCGCACAGCTAACTGGCTAGCACAAGGACTAATTTTGAAAAAAATTGAGCAGAGTTGTAGGTATTCACTAAAACCAAATTTAGATGAAGCGCAACAAAACATCAAGAATTACTTGATGAATTATTCGCCAATACCTGGTGTTTTTGTCAATGGTAAAATGCAGGATATCGAATTTAGAAAGGTAGCACTTACCAATCAAGCTATTTTGGCTTATTTAAAATTAGATGGTAACATACAAATCACCGTTGATGGATTTGAATAAGTGTCCTCAAAAACATACTTTATTTATGCTTTTTTCTTTTTCATTTTGTAAATCATAAATCCAATCAAAGCTACTAACAGATACGGTATTATCATCAAATAAACAATACCATCGTTAACGGCAGCTGCTTGAGTAGTATTATCATCACTAGTTAATGCTGCTCTACACATTGCGCATTGAGCAGAAACCATATTAGATGACAAAAAGATTAAAAATGCTATTAATAGTGTACTTGAGCGCCATCCTTTTACAGCTGCGTTATTTCCTGACTTTTGAGAACTAATGTACATAATAAGGAGAGATCATTAAATAAACAATTACACCTGTTACCGCTACGTACAACCAAATAGGAAAAGTTATTTTCGCAATTCTCTTGTGTGCATCAAACCTTTGAGATAACGCACGAACATAAGTAATTAACACCATCGGAATGATAGCAATAGATAAAATAATATGCGTAATTAATATAAAAAAATAAACTGCTTTAATTGCACCCTCACCACCAAATTTGGTTGAATCAGATGTCATATGATAAGCAACATACATCACCAAAAAAGCCAAAGACAAGGCAATAGCCGCAGTCATCAAACTTTGGTGTAACTTTCTATTTCCGTTTTTGATAGCCATAACAGCAGCAACAAGCAATACAGCTGTTATACCATTAGTTGTAGCGTAAATTGGTGGCAAGAAAGACAAAGGCTCAACATCAAAACCAAAATCTTTTAATTTAACGCCAAATAAAATTGCAACCACTACAGGAATAACAATCGAAACGATGATTATCCACTTGTTATATTTTTGTTCTAAAGTTCTATTTTCCATGTTACTCTTTTAATAAAATACTTATATCCTGCTGAATGTTTCTTACTCCCATTTTATCAAGTCCATCGTAATACAATATTGGATTACCAAACTCATCATTTCTGCAACGGATATTTCCGTTTTTATCAATTAAAGCAAAAAGACCCGAATGTTCAAAACCACCAGCTACTTTATTATTTTGGCCCGCATATAAATTAAATCCTTTGTTGGCCAGGTTAAAAATATAGTCTTGTTTACCCGTTAAAAAATGCCAATTTGAAGAGCGAACACCTAGCAATTTAGCATGATCTTTTAAAACTTCAGCGGTGTCGTTTTCAGGATCAATAGTGATTGACGCAATACCGAAATTAGGATTTCCAAAAAACTTTTTTTCTATTAGCAACATGCTTTCATTCATCTTAGGACAAATAGTAGGGCAACTCACAAAAAAGAACTCTAAAACATACACTTTACCTTTGTATGTATCATTACTAATCTTTTTGTTGTCTTGATTTATTAGTTCAAAACGAGGTGCCGGCCCTATTTTAATCAACTTTTCATCATCAGCAGTAACTGGATTTACACGATCTAAACGATCACCTTGAACCACCTTATCAGTTTTAATTCGCTGTACAATTTTCGGAATAGCATAAATCCCAAAAATTAAAACTATAAATGAAATACCTATGTACGATTTATTTTTAAACATAAAAAGGAGAATTAAATTTTGCGAGAAGCATTGTTATTTTTTTTCATGGCTGCTCTGTATTCATACAAAATGACTTTAAAATCATCTAACATTTCGTTACTCAACTCAGCAGGATGAAAAGTATTGTAACCTTCCATCTCGTCTTTCACCAATTTACGACCACGCAAATTTCGCTTTTTATCAATGATGTATACTTTTGGAGTACCAAACTTATCATCAAGCTTTTCTATCAAATTTAATTGAGCGTAATATGCAGAAATCTCTTCTGGAGTAGCAAAAACAAAACGCCATTGCGCTACATCAGTAAAGGCGCCCAAAGCATCAAGCACTTTTTTAGCATCTTGCTCTGTTCCTTTCGGACACAAAATAACAAACTGAACATCTTTGAATTCATGATAACGTTGGTAGATCTTCTGATTTAAGTTAAAAAGATTTCCTCTATTTTTTAACAATTCAAAACCTGAGAAACCTAAAATAGTTACTTTACCAGTTAGCGTAATAGGTTTACCGTCTAAAGTCTCCCATTTTCCAAAATCAGCAGTATTTGGGGTTATTGTCGGTAATTTAGTGTATCCGTTTACACCCGAAGCAAAAAACAAATAAGCTACAATAGGAAGGATAAAAAGAACAAAAAGAACTATATTTTTTTTCATTGAATGAGATACTTTTATTAGAGTACAAAAATAAAAAAAGGTACGCAATGCGTACCCTTTTCATGAATTAATATCTTGTTAAAAATTCCATTTAATTGTTGAATTTTTAAAAACCTCATAAATATAATCGCCTTCTGTTAAAAGAATAAAAAGAAGGTATAATACTAAAAAGATAACTGGATAAACTACTGATGCTCTCAAAGAACTTTTTTCGCCTTCCATGTGCATAAATGCCCAAACAATATAATACGCCTTGTACAAAGTTAGAGCGTAAAAAATCCAGTTTAACAAATTCATGCCCATTAAACTGTTCATATAAAGAGACTCGGGCTTCAAAATACCCAAGATAACTTCAAAAATGGTTACTGCAGATAAAATTCCGAAAACTTTCCAGATTCTACCAGTATTTGATACGTGATCGTGTGCCATGATAATTACTTTTTGAGATTAAACTAGATAGAAAACTGTAAATACAAATACCCAAACTAAATCGACAAAGTGCCAATATAATCCAACTTTTTCTACCATTTCATAACTCTTTCTTTTCTCGTACGTTCCTAATAAGACGTTGAAGAAAATGATAATATTGATAATCACTCCAGAGAATACGTGGAAACCGTGGAAACCTGTGATAAAGAAAAAGAAATCAGCAAACAATTTACTTCCGTACTCGTTTCTAATCAAGTTAGCACCTTCCACAACATATTGTGCATCTGCTAATCTAGCCTCTGATTCTTTTCTAGACAAAACTGTCTTTTGTTTTTTCTCATTCAATACTTCTGTACGAATTAAGATATTAGGATTCGCTTTAAAACCAGCTTGAACTTCGGCAACTGAGTAAGAAGGTAAAGTAGGCTCATCCATGAACCACTTCGCTTTGTTACGAGTTAGTTGCTCTCTCTCTTCAGGAAGAGTAGCTGCAAACTCTGCTAAGGCAACTCTTTTACCATCTTTATTAACAAACTGTAGTAAACTACCACCTTTGGTTTCGACAGCACCATATTCTCCTTTGATAAAGTTTTTCCACTCCCATGCTTGAGAACCTACGAAGATTAAACCACCAATAATTGTTAAGAACATGTACAAAACTACTTTGTCTTTTTTCATTTGGTGCCCTGCATCAACAGCTAAAACCATTGTTACAGACGAGAAAATCAAAATAAATGTCATTAATGCCACATAATACATAGGCGCTGAAACTCCGTGTAAAAATGGAAAGTGTGTAAACACCTCATCAGCCACTGGCCATGTTTCAATAAATTTAAATCTAGAAAAACCGTATGCTGCTAGAAATCCAGAGAATGTTAAGGCATCTGATACGATAAAAAACCACATCATTAATTTACCATAACTTGCTC